>LICG01000033.1 GCA_001438205.1 Cryomorphaceae bacterium BACL7 MAG-120322-bin74 | reverse complement strand
CCAAAATAAAAAAGAGTAAAAGCGGAAGGCCGATACTGGATCAAGGGCTGAAACAAGACCTGCTGACTAAAGTTGTCAATCTGAAGGACAAGGCGCAAGTCCATGGCTCTTGTTGCGCTGGCATTTAGCACGGTTTGATAGAGAAAGCCGTTGTAAATTAAGAGGCTAGGGTCATAGATTTCGGATAATTTGACGCGGTTCAAATTATGTTTCCACTTGAAACGCCCTGCGGCCTGAAGGTTTATTTCCAATTGACTCTCTTGCGCCCATCCAAGTCGAACAACAGATTCATTGTAGGCGATAGTCCTGCCTCGTTCATGATTCAGGCCTATACTAAAGGCTTGAGAAGGCGACCAATTGAGTCCAATATTAAGGTTGTAGAGGTCGTGAAACGTCATCCCAATATAATGTTCCTCCCACCTGTATTTGCCAAACATCTGAAGGGATAAATTGCCCGCCAACTGCATATTGGCGAATGAAAGCATGGATTTTTCCTTGACGATTTTTTCAAAATTTTCAAAAAGAGTTGCTTCTGCATACAAGCTGTAACGCTTGATGTATGCTTTGTTTGGGAAGAACTTTAATTCATTTCCGATCTCATAGCGACGAAAGTTATTTCGCGGTTCAAATCCCATTTGGGCTTGGAAGGTGGGAGAAAGCACCATGTAATCCAAACGCGTGTTCCAGTTGGTTGTGTTTCTGCGCAAGCCCGCATATCCGGAATACCCATGGAACCTTTCTCCATCTAATTCGGCGGTATGGCCTTGGAATAATTCACCATCAGAGATCCATTCGCTGGTGGGTTCTAGCGTTTCTGTACGTGCAACTTCTCCCTTCACGCGCCAATTCCCTTTGAGTGCCAAATCGGCGTCAGCCGCAAGCGTATGTCCAAAGCCACCGCCTTGAAACAAGCGGTGAGTGGTGATGACGCCAACAGAAGAGGCATTCTTCATAGGATGTTCAACGCGCACAATACTGGACCAATTGCCTTGAGAGGCCCCATAGCTTGAGTAGTTTTCCCCGGGCACGAGGTAAGGCGAGTGTTGGTCGTAGCCGGAGAGCACATAAGTGCGAATGGCCTTGCTTTGATAATTCATCTTTGTCAAGGCCCAAGGTTGACTGATGGTGCGCGTGTAGGCATAGTTTAATCGGGACTCTAGCATGTCACTACCTTCAATAAAGAAAGGCCGCCTCTCCGGGTAAAAAAGAGCAAAAGCAGCATTGATACTTACTTGGGCCACATCCGCTTCCACTTGTGAAAAATCAGGGAGTACAGCCGCCTCAAGGGACGTGGAAGCATTTAATCCAAGAAAGGCAGATCCGCCTGCTTTTAGCTTAGGATTGGGCGTGGAGACAGGACTAGAAGATACAAAAGCATAGGGAAGCACCTGTTGGCGCAACCTAGGCGTAAGCCCATCTAATATCATGGCATGGTTGTACAAGCAGTCATTACAGGGGTTACTCCGGTCTATGGGATAGGTCTGAACATTGACTTGTTGGCCGCCTTCATAAAGTTGTCTAAAAAAGCAAAAACGCCATCGCTGTTCTTTTCTGCCGCCAAATTGAAGCGAATTGAATGGGATGCGCATCTCGACGGTATAAGTGGATGGATTGCGTGTAGACCAGGTTTCAAAATTGACATCATACGAAAGATCAAATTGATTCTCACGATGGCTTGCCGGATCGTTCTTTCGGATATCTAATTGCACACCATAGGCATTAGAACCCAGATAGATTATGTTCCGAGTGTCGCCATATACGTCCAATGCGATTCCGACAAAATCATCTTCCCAAGCTTCATCTCTTCGCCCAAGATTAGCCCGAAATTCTGCAGGATTAAAATGGCACACAAATCCCACGATAAGCGCTTCTTCCGTTCGGAATACATAGCCTTTTGTTTCTCTGGGTGCAGGTGTGTTGGTGCCAGGCTTAATTTCATAGGCTAAATCCAATTCGATAGCGCCATGGTATTCCTCAGGGCTAACAACCCCATCTAATACAATGGAAGAAGGGGCAAAGGGCACTTCATGTTGCATTACAAATTCCGGGAGCTGTGCAAACACATTCCCTGAAAAGAACAAAAAGAAGAGAAGTGAGGTTGTATTGCGCATTGGGGGGGGAATTAGCGATGGCTCGCCTTACCTTAAAAGCACCACAAATATCGGTTGTATGAGAGCAATAATTACAGGAGCTAGTGCGGGGATTGGCCAGGAAATGGCACGTCAATGTCATGCAAAGGGGTTGGAAGTATGGCTAACAGGACAAAATAGGGATGCGCTAACACGGTTGTCGAAGGAATTGTCCGACGCACCATGGCTATCGGTTGACCTTTCACAAAAAGAAGGCCAGATTGCCTTATTGACTTGGGTGGCGGATATAGAGATAGATCTTTGGGTGAACAATGCGGGTTATGGGGCCTGGACAGATGTCATTGATGCAAAAGAGGATCAGCTTGAAAAAATGATCCGCCTGAATGTGGAGGCATTGGTGCATTTATCCCGCGTAATGGCAAAAAAGATGGTGCAAAGAGGCCAAGGCAGAATACTGAATGTGGCCTCAACCGCGGCCTTTTTACCTGGACCCCATATGGCCGCCTATTATGCTTCTAAAGCCTTTGTTCTGAGTTTCAGCGAGTCGCTACATTGGGAGCTGCGCGGAAGTGGGGTGACGGTAACGACTCTTTGTCCAGGCCCAACACGGAGTCAATTCTTTACGCGTGCAGGCATGGGAAAAATGCCTTTGTTAGATGGCCCATGGATGCCCATCATGTCTTCAGGAGCAGTGGCACGTGCGGGCATCAGGGCGACTTTTTCGGGTAAACGCAGAATGGTTCCGGGCATCTTCAACTACCTCAGTTCATTAGCGCCTATATTTATCCCCAGATTCGCTCAGTTAGGCATACTTAACTGGCTTCAAGGAACTAAAAATCAATAAATTACATGGTAAAAGAGCATATTTCAGCAGGGGACAACTACAAGCGGCTATTGGACAATAACCGAAAATTTGTTGCAAAAAAATTAGCAGAAGATCCCATGTTTTTTCATCATCTAGCGAAAGGTCAAAGTCCTGATTTTCTTTGGGTGGGATGTTCAGATTCTCGTGTACCGGCCAATGAGATTACGGGGACAGAAAGTGGTGAAATCTTTGTTCATCGCAATGTGGCCAATATTGTGGATTTGACAGACATGAACTTCTTGTCTGTACTCCATTACTCGGTGGATGTCTTGAAGGTTCGCCACATCATCGTCTGTGGTCACTATGGTTGTGGAGGTGTTTTGGCGGCGATGGGCAATACGCACATTGGCGTGGCCAACCATTGGTTGACCCATATCAAAGATGTCTACAACCAAAATAGAGTAGAGTTGGAGTCCATGGTCGAGGAGGATGAAAGAGGCCGACGACTTGTTGAACTCAATGTCCTTCAACAAGTGAAAAACTTGGCAAAAATCCCGCACGTTCAAAAAGCCTGGAAACACCGTGAATTGCAGATTCATGGATGGGTGTATGGACTTTCTGACGGCATCCTTCATGATTTAGATGCCATGCATGATGGGCTCAATGATATTGACCCCATCTACCGATACGATAACTTGTAAAAGTGTTTAAAATAAAAAAGGCCGCTCAATGAGCGGCCTTTTTTTATGGGCTAAATGATTTAAAAATCACACCGTAGATAGAATACGGGGAAAAGACCTAATTGGTATTCCTCCCGAATGGGATTACTCAATCCCGGAACATAGGTCAAGGTTAAAATATTTTGGTGGCTTGTGAGGTTAGAAATATCCAAGCCAAACTCCCATGCCGTGTTGGGGTTATTCCAGCGATAGCCTAACTTCAGGTCAAGTCGAACATAGGGCCGGTATTGTACCGTATTGTTGGTGGCATCTTCAAAGACAATTTCACCCGTACGCAAGGACTCTGTGTTGTCTACTTGCGCGCCAAACCATCGGCCCCCCACCGTGGTGAGTTTGGATCCTAAGGTGAATCGGTTGTTTGCCCCCAGTTTGAATTCTTTTGCAGCCAAAACGTTCAAGGCATAACGTCCGTTAAAAATGGTATTTCTCCAAATACCATCAGAACCCTGGTATTTGGCATCAAATAGGGAGGCCGTCGTCATAAAGTAAAATCCACCTGCAAAGAATCTCTCAGCGGTTAGCTCGAGGCCTACGTTGCGACCCGTTCCAGAGTTTTGCAATTCTTTGGGCCAAATCCGACCAAATCCTGTTCCAGCATTAAGCATGGAGAAGCTGCTCGGGGCAACCTCAACAGGAACGTCAAATAAGTACTGATAGTAGGTCTCTACTTTCGTCTTAATGGGAAGGCCTTTATAGGTGCGTTCCCATCCACCCGCAATTTGGAAGCTCTTCATTAAGCCAATACGGTCAACATTTTCCTCTTGGGGGTCTCGGCCAACCGTTGTCTGGCCGTAATAATATAAATACGGTGCTTGCATTTGCGCATGCAGGCCTGTACCCGCAAAGAAGCGGTCATGCTCATTGGCTTGGTAGCTAATGCCCAAACGTGGCTCGGCGGGCATAAAGGACATTGTATTGACCCCTGCATATAAAGAGGTTACCCCTGCAGTAAAAGTGGTTTTGTCGTTTAGGCGTGTCTTATAACTGATGTAGGGTTGAATAACGGGCCAAGCAGTTCGGGTCGCCCATTGTACCCTCCAAGGGGGAAGGGTGCCTGTAACGCCATCGTATTGACGCACGCTGTCCTGATAGTTGAGCATGTAAAGATCTGCATTGACCCCATACTGCAAAGTCCCACGAAGGCCAATTTTGTGGTTGTACGAAAGGAAGGCGTTGATTTTTTGCTCGTGAAAAGTGTAGTTCAACATGGTGTCATTGCTGGTGACATTCCAACCATACGTTTCATCATCTTGTAAGCCCACTTCCCTTTGAAGTTTTGTATTCACTGCCGTAATGCGTGCACTAGAGGCAGCAAGACCAGCCTTCATATAGCTGCGTTTATTGATCGGGCGGGTGTAATGCACACCCCCTACGATCATGTCGCTGCCAAAATATTGGTCTCTATCTGTAGATCCATAGCTTTCAAAACCACTCGTGTCTTTCTGGTCACTAATTAAGATCTCAATATCAGAGACGCCGAACATAGTCCAAAAAGCTAATTTGCCTCCGTTTTCTAGGGGGAAAGTGAGGCGGAAAGCCCCGTCTTGATATTTTGGTATGGCATTGGTGCCCAAGTTAATATGGAGCGCCTGGAACATGCTCAAGGTGCTGTACCGGTATACGCCCAAAAAGGATGGGGCACGGTTGCCTTTACCCAAGGGGCCTTCTAACATTAATTCCGTGCCTAATAATCCTAGCTGTGCAGATCCTTCAAATTTTTGATTGTTGCCATCACGCATTTGAAGATCAAATACGCCTGCGATCGCATTGCCATATTCTGCTGGCCAAGCTCCAGTAAAGAAATCCGAATTGGCTAGAAATTTATTGTTGAGAATGGTTATGGGTCCACCTCCGGTACCAGGGATAGAAAAGTGATTGGGATTTGGGATATTAATGCCTTCCATTCGGTAAAGCACACCTGCGGGGGTGTTGCCGCGGATAACCAAATCATTTCGCTGGTCATCTGACCCTTGCACCCCAGCAAAGTTGGTGGCCATCCGCGCGGGTTCACCGCGTGATCCCGCATATAGATTGGTTTCTTCTACCGAAAACTGTCGAGCAGAAACGGTGGCCATTTCATTTTTGGCTTGGCCAGATTGCATAGCCACAACGTCGACTGCGCCCAGCTGTGTGGACATTTCTTGGAGGCCAATCGTGTGGACTGCTTCTTTGGCTGAGTTTAAATCAATCGCACGTGATTGCGATGCATAGCCAAAGAGACTCACCACAATGGACTGTCGTCCAACGGGAATGCCTTCCATTTTGAAATGTCCAGAGGCATCCGTTGTCACCTTTTGGTCATGGATCTGCACCATGGCACCCATCAAGGGGTATTTAGAGTCTACATCTACGACACTGCCGCGGACCGTTTGGGTGAGGCTTTGTGCAACCAAACCCCCAGGCAGGGACAGGATCAGCAACAATAATAACCACTTGCGTTTCATAGGGTACGTGTGTTTAGGTTCTTAAAAGTAATGGAATTCAGTTAGAAAGCCTTTGCTCACGAATCGCCTCGGTATAGAATTTGCATCTTTGTTTTAGATTCAAATTCTCCTATGAAGCAGTTTTCCATTTTACTCGCCTTTTTGGGCACCACCGCGCTTTTTGCACAATCACGTGGCGCCTATACCGTCAATGGGTTTGTCACAGATGAGACTACCGGGGAAAAGTTAATCAATGCCTATGTCTTTGACAAGGTCTCCCAACAAGGTACTACGACCAATGCCTATGGCTTTTACTCCCTTACACTAGGCCGCGATTCTGTAGCCCTACAGGTGAGTTACGTGGGGTATGCGCCTTATCTGCGCGGTTCTTTTCTGAATCGAAGGAATGTAACCGAAATGGATGTGGCCCTTCTGCCTGATAATGTCCTAGATGAGGTGGAAGTTGTCGGTACACGTTCTGGTGAGGTACAAGAGCGCACTCAGATGAGCTCAATCAATTTGGACATTAAAACGGTAAAAAATTTACCCGTATTGCTAGGTGAAACGGACTTGTTAAAAATCATTCAACTCTTGCCTGGAGTCCAAAGCGGAACGGAAGGGACGTCAGGATTTTATGTGCGCGGGGGAGGTCCTGATCAAAACTTGATTTTAATTGATGGCGTTCCTGTCTACAATGTCTCCCATCTGTTTGGCTTCTTTTCTGTATTCAATTCAGATGCCATCAACAATGTCCAGTTGATCAAAGGAGGATTTCCTGCCGAGTATGGAGGGCGATTGTCATCCGTATTGGATGTGCGCATGAAAGAAGGCAATATGAAGACATGGAAGGTTGAAGGTGCTGTCGGGGTGATTTCTTCGCGCTTAACGCTAGAAGGGCCACTTTGGAAGGACCGTACTTCTATGATTGTTTCTGCGCGTCGAACGTATTTGGATGTATTGACTCAGCCCATTATTTCTGCCAACAATCCTAACGGAACGGGGGGCTATTATTTTTACGACTTTAATGCCAAGATTAACCATAAAATCAACCGAAACAACCAGTTATATCTCAGCTATTACAATGGTTTAGATGAAGCCTATATACGGTATAAGGATTCCTATGAAAATCAAGGCTACCGAAATACAACGGATTCGGACAACCGCTTAAATTGGGGGAATAGGATTGCGACAGCACGTTGGAATGCGATTATTACGCCAAAACTCTTTAGCAATGTTACCTTGACCTATAGCCGATACCGCTTTTTAACCGCTTTGGGATTGGCGCAATCAGAAACGGACTTAACGACGTTAGAAACCAATACCAATCGATTTGATTTAAGCTACCTATCTGAAATTGAAGACCGTGGGGCAAAATGGGATTTTGACTATGCGCCCTCGCCTAATCATGCCATCAAATTTGGGGCATCCTACACGCGTCATGCATATGAGCCAGGAGTCAACTCCATCATCTTCTCCTCTAATGGCAACGAATTAGATACCAACTTTGGCTCATTTCCCAAAGTGGCCGATGACTATGTTGCCTATATTCAAGATGACTGGAAGGTCGGTGACCGACTCCGCGTAAACCTTGGGGTGCACTTTAACGGCTTTCGTGTGGATGAAAAAAACTACACAAGTCTTCAGCCTAGAATTTCAGCCCGCTATTTGCTAAACGAGAAGAGTTCACTCAAATGGAGCTATGTGCAAATGGTACAATACATGCACCTGCTTTCCAATCAGACCATTGGACTCCCTACGGATTTATGGGTGCCCGTAACCGAGAATGTTCTGCCCCAAGAATCTTGGCAGACGGCCGTTGGCTATGCCTATAACTTGGGGAAAGGCTGGGAATTCACCCTCGAAGGCTACTATAAGGATATGCAAAACCTGATTGAATACAAGGATGGTGCTTCCTTCCTCTTTGGGTTTGAAGATTGGCAAGAGAAAGTGACTGCCGGTCAAGGTTGGTCCTATGGCAGTGAGGTTTTGCTAGAAAAGAAAACAGGGAGAACGACGGGTTGGTTGGGCTATACCTTGTCCAAAACCATGCGTCAATTTGATGAGATCAATTTTGGAAAACCATATCCCTATACCTACGACCGCCGTCATGATGTGAGTTTAACCATGAGTCATCAATTTAATGAGGCATGGTCAGGCGGATTGGTGTGGGTTTATGGAACAGGTAGAGCCACTACCTTGCCCATACGATCTTATTACGCACAACCGCAAAATCTGGGATGGCAACCTTATTACATGACCATTGACCAAGTAGATGGCCGAAACAACTTTAGACAACCTGCTTATCATCGTTTGGATGTCTCTATGACGTACAGCAAACCTACCCGTTGGGGGGGAGAAGCCAGTTGGCAATTTGGGGTCTACAATGCCTACAACCGTATCAATATATTCTTCATGGATTTTGGCACAGATGACAATGGGAACCGTGTACTGAAAGGCTATGGGTTGTTCCCTATGATTCCCTCTATTTCTTATGCCTTCAAATTTTAAGAGTATGAACCCTATCCGTATTTTTTCTACGCTTTTACTCACAAGTCTTTTGTGGATGGGCTGTGAGCGCATCATTCCATTTTCGGCAGAAGATTCAACCCCACTTGTGGTCTTGTATGCCGCATTAGAACCTGATATGCCCATTGAGGCATTTGTTTCAAAGTCTGTGGGCATCCTGGACAATGGGGAGCCCATCCTTTTGGATGATGCCCAAGTATGGGTGGAGGATTCGTTACATCAGGTTCTGGATACGTTGATTTCTATGGGCTTAGGGATGTACCGAGCACCCAACACGCTGGGGCAAGAAGGTATGCGCTATACCGTGCATGCACGCTCGTCCGTTTTAGCGCCCGTCTTCGGAACGGCACAAGTCCCTATGATTCCCGCAGAAGGTGCTGTTGACTCTATCAATTACGCTGTGGGTCAAATGGGTGGCCCAGGTCCGGGAAGTAGCCCTTTTAAGGAATACAGTTTTCAAATTTTGGATGATGGCCAGCCTGGCTACTACCAAATTGAAGCCTATGATCGTTTACGTGGACAAGTAACGATTCCCGAATATAGCCTTCGCATAGAAACGGATGATCCTTTAGTTAATGGCAGCGGCTTTGGTGGAAACCAATACAAGGACCGCCTAGATATTTCGAATGCTTCTTTCTTGGGTGGCAGCCACACCCTGACCATCCGCGTCTTTGAATGGGACTTTACGGGGATGGAAGTCCTCTTTAAATTGAAAAAGGTGGACGAAGCCACCTTTTTCTATCAACGTTCATGGGATGCCTATAACAATGCAAATGGCAATCCATTCGCGCAACCTGTTTCTGTCTATTCTAACGTAACAGACGGCCTAGGAGTCGTTTCAGGAATGGCTTATCGTTGGATTTTACCGTAACCTCAGCCTCTGGAACAGGTGGGGCCATCGCAACGCCACTACTAGGGCATACATAGTCGGTTGTTTGGATACCCTCAGTTGTCTTGATGGCACCAAAGCCTCCTTGAATATCCACAATGTTGTGAATTCCACGGCTCTTTAGGATAGAGTTGAAGATCATGGATCGGTAGCCACCTGCACAATGAATGTAGACAGGGTTTCCTTCGGGTAATTCAGCAAACCTGGCATTCAAATCATCCAAGGGAAGGTTGACCGATTGCGTCATGCGCTCTGCAGTGAATTCACCCACCTTTCGCACATCCAGTACCACAGCGGCTGGATCAGCAGCTAAACGCTGGGCAAATTCAGTTGTGGGAATGCTTTCAACGGTATCTGAATCTTTTCCTTCGGATGACCAAGCTTCAAAGCCACCTTCTAAGTAACCCAGAACATGGTCATAGCCCACACGCGCTAGGCGCTTGATCACTTCTTCTTCGCGTCCGTTATCTGTGACGAGCAGGATGTTCTGCTTGATATCTGGGATGAGCGCGCCTACCCAAGGGGCAAAACCTCCATCGATACCAATGTTGATGGAATTCGGAATATGTCCTTGTGCAAAGCTTTGCGGCTTGCGTGTATCCAGGACCAAAGCTTCGACCTCATTGGCCATAGCCTCGAAGGCCGTGGGCTCAAATGCCTTGCCGGCTTGAGCTAAAATGGCTTCAAATCCAGGAATGTTTTTCTTATTAAGCGCTACGTTTTCAGGGAAGTAAGCGGGGGGAGGCAATAGGCCATCCGTGACTTCCTTCACAAAATCTTCTCTGGACATGTCTAAACGAAGTGCATAATTCGTTTGCAATTGCTCGCCTAACGTGCCTACAGTCTCTTTGCTCATATTCTTTCCACATGCCGAGCCTGCACCGTGTCCAGGGTAGACCACCACTTCTGGATCGAGGACCATCAATTTGTTGCGCAAAGAATCAAAGAGGGTACTGGCCAAATCTTCTTGAGTCATACTTGCCGCTTTTTGCGCCAGGTCGGGTCGCCCCACATCTCCAAGAAAAAGGGTGTCACCAGAGAAGAGGGCGCGGTCCTTGCCCTCCTCGTCAATGAGCAAGTAACACGTGGACTCCATCGTATGTCCTGGTGTGTGCAATACTTTGATTTTGAGATCGCCGATGGCCAATATTTCGCCATCCTTTGCACTGTGAAAGACAAAGTTTGGTTGAGCATTCGGGCCATACACAATTTGAGCGCCTGTTTTTTCTGCTAGGGCAACGTGGCCTGAAACAAAATCGGCGTGAAAATGGGTCTCTAAAACGTAGGTAATCTTGACCCCGAGTTTTTCTGCACGTTCCAAGTAGGGGGCGGATTCACGTAAAGGATCAATGACTAATGCTTCGCCATGGCTGTGAATGAAATAAGCACCTTGGGCGAGGCACCCCGTATAGATCTGTTCAACGTTTGGATGAATATTCATAGCGTGGAGTTTAGTCAAATAGTTAATTACAGCAATTCTTTGCCAACAATAAAGATGCCCATAATGAGAACAAACCATCCGAATGCTTTTTGCAATCGATGGGAATCAATCTTCTTGCTAACAAAGGTACCTATCACCATTCCGACAATAGCGACCAAAGTCACCAAGGTCAAAAGGTTCCAATCCATGGTATGGTGGCCTAAATCACCTGTGAAGCCCAAAAGTGATTTGAAAGCGATAATAGTGAGACTCGTTCCTATGGCTGTTTTCATGTCAAGCCCCGTGACAAGAACTAAGGCAGGGATAATCAAAAAGCCACCACCGGCGCCAACTAGTCCGGTTAACACACCTACGATGATGCCCTCGGCAAGAATGATCGCAACTTTCTTTCCTAAAGGTATTGCCGTTGCAGGTGCAGCCGCTTTCTTGCCTACGATCATACCACGGGCGGCAAGCAACATTAAGGTGGCAAAGAGCAACATAAGGAAAGTGTCACGGCTCAAGACGTGGCCGCTTGAAAATGTCACAATTTCGTCAGGAATCATGGGTACGATAAAGGCGCGTGTCATATAGACCGCCACCACAGCGGGTGCGCCAAAATAAAGGGCAGTGCCAAAATCAACTTCACCCTGCCTTGCCTTTGGGATGATGGACGCCAAGCTTGTGGCACCTACGATAAATAACGAATAGGCGGTAGCCATCGTAGCATCAATCCCAAATAAGTAGACTAAGACAGGGAGCGTGAGAATAGAGCCGCCACCCCCAAGAATACCTAGGGAAAGACCAATCAATAAGGAGGCGAGGTATGCAAGAATCAACATAGGTTCTGATTTGACGTATAAAGTACGTGTGATTTAACCATTCAAAGGGTGACTTTGGTCACGAAACATCCTGATGACAGGATAAGAGGGCATATGATTTCCACGATAAAACCTTGTGTTCAACGCGCATAGCTAGAAGCAAAAGACACGTAAATGCTGACACTTTCTTTATTGGTCAGTCAATCACTTCTCCGCATCTTTGTAGTATGTCAACCGCATCGATTCATCCCTCTGCCATCATCCTATTGGCATGGCCCGAAATGACGGCAAGGGGTTCTGAGAAAATTTGGATATATCTACGCAAATGGAAGGTCGTCAAGAATATGAATTTGATGGTGGGTCATGCAGGGATGGTGCTTGTGGAGCCCGATGCATTTCGATACTTCGATTTTGGTCGTTATATAACGCCACGCCCGATGGGGCGTCCGCGTTCAGCCGAAACAGACCCAAAGCTCTTTTTAAAGACAAAGCCAGCTTGGGATGCCCTTGGACATTTGACCAATTTTGAAGCATTGCTTCAAGAATTAGAAGAGAAAAAAGCAGCGACACATGGAGATGGACCCATGTTTGCCTCCATTTTATATGGCGTTGACGTGCAACGTGCT
Organism: Cryomorphaceae bacterium BACL7 MAG-120322-bin74; assembly: GCA_001438205.1. Taxonomy (GTDB): domain Bacteria; phylum Bacteroidota; class Bacteroidia; order Flavobacteriales; family Schleiferiaceae; genus TMED14. Next base: position 4,870 of record LICG01000033.1, on the reverse strand, counting down.
TTGGTCTACGCCCAGGGCATTCAAGAAAAGGGTTACATGGGTTATAATGGGTTTAACCGTAAGCAGTCCAACTGTGCTCGCTTTGTAGCCCAGACTATTTTGGCATCGTTGGACTCAAAAAACCCAGTATACCGTCGATTTCGTTATCCCATTACGGTTGTTCCATCCCCTTATTTCAATGTCATTGCGGGGTCATCCTCAGGTCGGTTTATGATGTATCAAAATGGCCAAGGTGAATGGCATGAAAAATCGGTAGGCCATGCGCTTCGTGATATTTTAGAAAAAGGGTCATATGCCTTCCGTAGGAGCAAAGCCCACCATTTGCCGCTGGATATGCGTACCGGACAGCTGCAGGAGCCGCATGAACGTCCAGCAGACATCCCAGAGGAAGCCACCTATTTGGGGGGCATTGGAGAAGGTGCCTGGCATACGGTTTATCTAGATGGGGAAGACCAGCTTCTTATGACCAGAATCGCATTGGATGGAATGGTGGAATTCACTGCCCATTATCAAAGTACACCAGAAATCAACGTGGCCTTCGCCTCTAGATCCCTCACTTTGGTTCATGATACCCATTTTGCTTGGTTGACGTTAGTGAATTCCCTTACGCAAGAGCGACATCGCTGTCGTAGAATCCATTAAATTGCCTTTCATGTCAACGGACGATGCCACATTACTCAGTATACTCACCTCGGGATGCGATGAAAGAATATTCATCCGCTCGGAGACAAACGCCAATAAGTATCACCTGAATCCTTTGGAATATGAAGGCATGTTTCACCGAGGCTCATGCACATGTGGAACGTTGACACCCTTTGGCTACCAAGTAGCCAAAGCATTTTTGGTTGGATATCAAGAGGCGGACTATGATGCCGTAGTAAAACAACAGGCCAAGCGTCTTCAAGATTTATTGCGGTCTTCAGAGGAAGACCAGTTCCACGTGTATTTTGGGCCGAGTGGGAGTGACTTGATGTACTTGCCCCTATTGTTCCAGTCGATGCTTTATCCAAGACAAGAAATCATCAATATTGTTTCTTGTCCTGAAGAACTGGGTTCGGGTTCAAAAGCTGCAGCGGAAAATGCCTACTATGCGGAATGGAATCAGTTTGGAGAACGCATACCCATGGGGGAGAAGGTCTCAGAGGTGGTGAAATCACGGGTTCATTATTTGGATGCGCGCTCTTCTTCAGGACATATTGTGGACCGCAAACAAGCGATCCGCGACCTCATCGCAAAACATCCTGGGAAACCCTTGATAGGCAATTTGGTATTTGGAAGTAAATCGGGCATCAAAGATGATCTTGCGATCATTGATGAATTCAAAGAAGGGGTCATGTGGGTGGTGGATATGTGCCAATTCCGCACGGACCGAACGTTGATTCATGAATTGATCGGCAAAGGGGTGATGATCATGGTGACGGGCTCGAAGTTTTATCAGGCACCCCCATTCTGTGGAGCCCTTCTTGTGCCTAAGCAATGGACAAATCGTTTATCAACAAAAGCTGCATCCGTGGCGGGTGATTTTGGCAAGCTCTTTACGTCCTATGACTTCCCACCCGTTTTGAGTGAAGTGCGCAAGACCCTGCCAGCCTTCAAAAATTTGGGGCTTCGTTTGCGTTGGGAAATCGCCTTGCACGAAATGGAAGCCTACATGGCCTATGAACAAGATGAGGCCAATGACTTGATACGACGCTGGAGCCAGGTAGTGACAGGAAGATTAGCACAAAGCCATTATTTCCGCCTCATGCCCAACATTGAGCAAACCAATGACAGTATTGTGAGCTTTATGGTGATAGCGCAAGGGAGAGTTCTTAATCAAGTGGAATTAAAGCAGCTGTTTGACTATCTCGTTTTGGAATCACATGAGGGATTGCGTGACTATACGCGCATTTTCCTGGGTCAACCGGTACAATACGGAGAGAAGAGTTTTATACGCTTGGCCATTGGTTCGTATTCTGTTCGGAAGCAGTTGGAAAAGGCAGCATTTGACCCTACCAACGATTTGCAAATTATAGCGCTGATCGAACGCGCTGTTGACCATTTATTCAAACGATGAGTCCATTGCAACAGGAGGCGGAATGGGCCTATCAAACAGCCTTGGGTAAAGGGCTGATATTACCTGAGGACACGGCTGTGCTCTTTCATTCGTGGCAGGCACATCATCAATATTTGACCCATTTATCGGAAGCCTTTGCGCACCCACAGGCCTTGCATGCAGTCGCGATCAAAACGCAACCACATAGGGATATTTTGAAGCAAGTGGTGGCGTGGGGTTTTGGTTTAGAAGCCGCGTCCATGGAAGAAGTGCAGCTTGCGCTCAAGGCCGGCTGCCCTTCTTCGCGCATTGTTTTTGATTCTCCCGTAAAGACGAGGGAAGAAATTGCGTTCTGTCAGGCTCAATTACCCGGTATTCGCTTCAATGTTAATTCATTAGAAGAATTATCTCGTCTGCCTGTCGATCCAAATTTCCCGGTGGGTATTCGCATCAATCCCATGGTAGAGACAGGTGCGCCTTCCGTTTACCACGTGAGTCATAATGAATCCAAATTCGGGGTCCCCCTCGCAGAGCGGGAGGCTATTCTAGACGCGGTCATGCAATTTCCTGTGGTGCAACTCCATGTGCATTCGGGTAGTTCCATGGCACGCATAGATTCAGCTGTTGAAGCGATAGCTTCCGTCGTGGCTTTAGCCAAGGAAGCCAATCTTCGATTAGCCTCTGCGGGATTGTCGCGCCGCATTGAAACGATCGATATAGGCGGCGGATTGCTACCAGAAGTGCTGGGGAATGCAACGAGCAAGATGGAGGCCTACGCAACCGCGCTCAAGAAGCAATGTCCTGACCTATGGGATTTTGGCTTAATCACGGAATTTGGACAGTGGACGTACTTCTATACAGGGTATGCTTCCTCTACAGTGGAATATGCCGTCCAGCGAGGTGCCACGCGGTTGGCCTATGTGCACTTGGGTGCTGATTTTTTACTCCGTGATGCCTATGTCAAGCCCCGTGGTATTCAGTTCTGTCCCGTTGGGGATGCGGCGACTCGCCCAGCCGTCCTGACGGATATAGCGGGACCTTTGTGCTTTGCGGGCGATTATCTAGAAAAGGGAATCTCACTTCCGAAGCTAGAAGAAGGGGATGTCTTGCTCTTGTTAAATACAGGGTCTAATGCCTATGCATTATGGTCTAGGCACTGCAGCCGAACAATTCCCAAAGTACTAGGGGTAGACTTTGCACAAAAGCATATGACCATTCTTTCTCCCAGATCAAACCCCTTTTTATAGGCCGAACAGGTGAAATAGTATCCGTAACTTTAAGGGGTGCGGAATAGCCTACTATTATGGATATTTTTTCTCCTCCCAACGACGCTTTTTGGCCAGTTGGATACGGCATTTTACCTGGCGCCTATCCCTGAGTGGATGGATCAGCACCAAGAAATTATGCTTAGCACGCCCTTCCCCGATGCGGAGGTAGTGGTGTTCAATTCGGACAGCAGTTATTTTCAGACGATCACCCTATTGCAGGGGGTCCCACAGACATTGCAGTTCAATAACCAGATCACCAATTTGTGGAGCACCTATGGGGCTATTTCCTTAACCAAGGCACACCAGCCGATGAACCGCACTGCCTTGTTTGTTCGGAGCAATCGGGATATTATGGTCACACAACGCGTGAACCACGTGTTCAACCAAGACCTGGTGACGGCCAAAGGAACACGGGCCCTCGGTACTTCCTTTTTGGCAGGTAATCAAACAAAAATTGTCGCGGCAAATCCTGCGCCCGAGGCGGCAATGGGTTTTATCTCGGTGGTAGCAACGGCGCCCAATACCCTAGTGACGATCACGTTGCCCCCCGGGGTCATCAACACTGCCGGAAACAACCAAATGGTGGTGACACTACAGGCATGGCAATCCTACACGACGACCATTTCAGAAAACCACCAATTTGCGGGAGCAAGCATCATGGCCGATAAACCGATTGCGGTGACGACGGGAGGGAATCACTACAAGCAAAACTCGGGTGCTCTATCGCAAGATGGGGGATTTGATCAGCTCGTTCCAGAAGAGCTCGTGGGTTCAGAATACATGATTGCGCGTGGCATTGCGCCGACCGGCTTGGATTATGTTGTGGTGATTCCAACGGTGGATAGCACAGAGCTCATGATGAATGGGGTATCTCAGGGATTCTATGACCGGGCAATGCCAGCCACGTTGACCTTTCCGGGAAATCAATATTCCGTCGGGGACTTAGCTCACATAGAGGCCAGTGCCCCCGTGTATTGTTTTCATGTAACAACCGGTTCCAACCAGTATCAGCCTGAATTGGGCATGTCTTTGGTCCCGCCTATTGGCTGCACTGGAAGCCGATCCGTCTACTCAACACGCATGAGTGGGCTTAATACGCATCTGCTGGTGATGGTTCCAGCGCTGGGAATTAACGGCTTGCGTTACAATGGCAATCTTGTTACTGCATCCGGATTTACGGTAAAAACGAGCACCAATGGGCAATGGAAATCTGTCTATATCCCCGACAACCAAGTGACCGGTACCTGGTCGTTAACCTGTCAGAAGCAATTCCATGTAGAGGTCATTGGGGGAGAGGGTGCTGGCACAGGATTGGCAGGCTTCTATTCAGGCTTTGATAGTGGCTTAGACATCTTAGATCCATTTTTGAATTTAGGGTCAAGTATTCTGAATTTTCCGGTGCGTTGTGCGACCCCTCTTCCAGGTTTCTTTAGCCTACAGACCTGCAATCGACCTGTTGAGGTCATCCGAACCAAGGTGATGAGTGGCCAAGCGACCGTCACAGATTTCAATCGATGGGATAGCCTGATAACGGTCCAGCCCACATTGGGATTTGCAGGAGAAATCT
>LICG01000032.1 GCA_001438205.1 Cryomorphaceae bacterium BACL7 MAG-120322-bin74 | reverse complement strand
TATGAGCTATCTATTTACTTCTGAATCTGTCTCTGAAGGACATCCCGACAAAATAGCGGACCAAATTTCGGATGCCCTTGTAGACCATTTTATCGCCTTTGATCCCGAATCCAAGGTGGCATGTGAAACACTGGTTACGACGGGGCAAGTCATCTTAGCTGGCGAAGTCAAATCCAAAACCTATCTAGACGCCCAAGAAATTGCCCGCGAGGTGATTCGCAACATCGGCTACACCAAGTCCGAGTATATGTTTGAGGCCAACTCTTGCGGTGTTTTGAGCGCCATCCATGAGCAATCACCGGACATCAACCAAGGAGTTGACCGCGCAAGCAAAGAAGAGCAAGGGGCGGGTGACCAAGGCATCATGTTTGGCTACGCCACGGATGAAACGGACAACTACATGCCCTTGGCTTTGGAGCTCAGTCACCTTTTACTGCGTGAACTTTCCGCTATCCGCAAGGGAGGAAAGGTCATGAAGTACTTGCGTCCGGATTCGAAGAGCCAGGTGACGATTCGTTATAGCGACCGCGATGTGCCCGAAGCCATCGACACAGTGGTCATTTCTACCCAGCACGACGATTTTGCCGATGAAAAGGTGATGCAAGAGAGAATTGCCTCCGATATTCAACGCTACCTTATTCCGCGCATAAAGAAGCAATTGCCGCGTCGCGTTCAGCGTCTTTTCACCAAAGAAGTGCGCTACCTCATCAACCCCACAGGCAAGTTTGTCATTGGCGGTCCGCATGGCGATACGGGCTTGACGGGTCGCAAAATCATTGTGGATACGTATGGCGGCAAGGGAGCTCACGGCGGCGGCGCCTTCTCGGGCAAAGACCCTTCTAAAGTGGACCGTTCTGCTGCCTACGCTGCGCGTTATGTGGCAAAGAATTTGGTGGCCGCTGGAGTGGCAAAACAAGTATTGGTGCAGTTGGCTTATGCCATTGGCGTGGCGGAGCCCGTAGGTTTTTATATCAATACATACAACACGGCCAAAGTCCGAGGTGCAGATGGCAAGAAATTGACGGATGGCGCCATTGCGCAGACCGTCCAGTCTTTATTTGACCTTCGTCCTTATGGCATTGAGACCAAGTTTGGTCTGCGCCAACCCATCTATGCGGAAACCGCAGCCTACGGCCACATGGGCCGCCATTCTGAAGTCGTTGAGAAGCAATTCCGACGTCCTACGGATCAGGGTATTGAAGTAAAAACCATGAAGGTTGAACTCTTCACATGGGAAAAGCTAGATTCTGTTGGGGCAATTCAAAAGGCCTTCGGACTTTAAGCCCCCATTTCTTTCATCAAAAAAGGGCGCCCACTGGGCGCCCTTTTTGTTGGTCAAAACCTCGTATTAATAGCGGTAGGCTTCAGGCTTAAACGGCCCTTCCACCGTTACCCCGATATACGCGGCTTGGTCGGAAGAAAGGGTGTCTAATTCGGCCCCTACAGCGGATAAATGCAAGGCGGCCACTTTCTCATCTAGGTGCTTAGGCAGGGTAAATACCTCGTTAGCGTACTTGCCAGGATTGGTATACAGTTCAATTTGGGCCAATACTTGGTTAGTGAAGCTGTTGGACATCACAAAACTCGGGTGACCCGTGGCGCAGCCTAGGTTTACCAAACGACCTTCAGCCAAGACAATGATGTCGTTGCCTTCAATGTTGTACAGGTCAACTTGGGGTTTAATGACGGATTTGGTATGACCATAATTTTTATTCAACCATGCCATGTCAATTTCATTGTCAAAGTGTCCGATGTTGCACACAACGGTCTTGTCCTTCATCGCTTTAAAATGGCGGTCTACAATGATGTCTTTGTTTCCGGTAGTGGTAATCACAATACCGGCCATGCCGATCACGTCACCCATTCGGCGAACTTCAAATCCATCCATCACCGCCTGAAGGGCGCAGATAGGGTCAATTTCGGTGACGATCACTCGTGCCCCCGATGCTTTGAATGAAGCGGCAGTGCCCTTGCCTACGTCTCCGTAGCCCGCACATACCACCACCTTACCGGCGATCATGAGATCCGTCGCACGACGAATCGCGTCAACGGCAGATTCGCGGCAGCCATACTTGTTATCAAACTTGCTCTTAGTGACGGAGTCATTGACGTTGATGGCAGGCATCGGCAATGTGCCTTTGATCATGCGCTCATACAAGCGATGAACCCCTGTAGTGGTTTCCTCAGACAAACCCACAATCGCTGGGGCCAACTCAGGGTAACGGTCAAGGACCATGTTGGTCAAATCGCCCCCATCATCCAAAATCATATTGAGCGGCTGACGGTCGGCGCCAAAGAACAAGGTTTGTTCAATACACCAGTCAAACTCTTCTTCGTTCATGCCTTTCCAAGCATACACAGGCACGCCTGACGCCGCAATGGCCGCTGCAGCATGATCCTGGGTAGAAAAGATATTACATGAAGACCACGTAACCTCTGCCCCGAGATCTTTAAGCGTTTCAATCAGTACGGCCGTTTGAATGGTCATATGCAAGCATCCTGCAATGCGTGCCCCTTTCAAAGGTTTGCTCGCACCATACTCCTCACGCAGCGCCATTAGGCCCGGCATTTCGGCTTCAGCTAAATTCATTTCTTTGCGTCCCCAGTCTGCCAAAGACAAATCTTTGACTTTATAAGGGATATAGTTGGTTGCTGCGTTATTTTCCATGAATTTCGCTTTGGTTTATGGATGAGAACGGCAAAATTACAAAGAAGGTTCAGACAAAAGTCGAGAAAGTTGGTCTTTTTGGACTGAAAATGGTTCTCCACACGCTAATGTCTAGCGAAAAAACCTCCATGGCCCGCGCATCACAAGAGGATGTAGCCGAGGGGGGAGCTTTTTTATTGTGTGCTGAAGATCAAGCACGTTTGGCCACATTGTCCTCTCCCTCGCGACGCACAGCATTTTTAGGTGTACGAGAAGCGTTGGCCGCCATTTCATCCAAATGGCCGGCTTTGCTTACTTACCAACATGGACGGCCTATGTTACCGCAAGGTTTTGTGAGCTTTAGTCATGGAGGCACGCATGCCGTGGCCGCCTTCCACCCCAGCATGGCGGTGGGGGTGGATGTGGAAGGGCCCCGGTCACAACTTAGCCGCATTGCCCAAAAGTTTTTACATCCAGAGGAGCTGGCCTATCTGGCTACGCTTCAAACGCAAAATACTCCGGCCGCGGATTGGGCACTGAGGGTGAGCTGGGGCATCAAAGAAGCCGTGTACAAAGCGGCAGGTCAAACGGGCTTAACCTTTGCAGAGGATATTCGCATCACCCAATGGCCCGAACCCACCCCCAGTCAAGGCCTAGCGGTGGGTTGGGCACAATCGGGCACCCATCAATACCGCGTGCATGTGGAGGCCCTACAGCGCCCAGATGGGGAGGTTGATTGTATCGTGCTGGCGCTTCAATGGCCAAAGGTTTTACATATCACCCTCACGGGTGCAGAGAGCAGCGGCAAAACTACCCTCTTGGCTGATTTGCTGCAAGAGCTTCCCGCTATCCCCATTTCAGAAACGGCTAGAGACTATTTAACGCAACATGGGAGAACCTATGACATCGAAGACCTTGTAAACATTCATACCCAGCAAGCACAATCGGCGTTGGACGCACATGCCAAAGCGATTGCACAGGGACGGACTTGTGTGATTCAAGATACCGATCACCTTAATATGGGCATTTGGGCACAGGAGGTATTTGGGCAGGTCCCTAACGCCTTAGAGGATGCGCCACCTTTGGCCAACCTCTATATCATGTGCGCACCGGATATCCCCTGGGCGCCTGATCCATTGCGCAAAAACCCACTAGACCGCGACCGAATTTTTTTACTGCATCAAAGAGCCGTTGAGCGCACAGGAATACCCGCCTACCTTGTTATGGGTGAGCGCGCCCAGCGTGTTGAGGCCGTTCTTGTCATTTTACGGCAAGAGGGTTTCGAATTTTGATTACCTTCGGTTTACACAGGGGTGCCCTTACGCGGCTGAGATGATACCCTACGAACTTGGGCAGGTTATGCTGCCAAAGAAGTGGAATTGGTCCGTATCCGGCCGGCCTATTTAGGCTACTCACTGTGTAACCTTCAAACGTAACAGTGATGAAATACACCGCACTTTTCTCCTTTTTCGCCTTAAGTACATGGGCTGTTCAAGGCCATCAAAGTGATACCGTGATCACGGATATTCCTCTTGTGGTGCTGCCGGAAGTAGCCCTTTTATCGGTGCGGGCAAGTGAACGCACGCCTATGACTTCTACCACCTTGAAGGTCACCCATGTCAATGAAAGGAGCATACATGGCAGCATGCTGTCCAATATGAATACCGGACAGGATATCCCTTACGTATTGCAATGGACGCCTTCGATGACGCAAGCTTCCGACGCGGGCACAGGGATGGGGTATACGTATTTGCGCATGCGGGGGATGGACCAAACGCGTATCAACGTCACCCTAAACGGGGCACCTCTGAATGATCCCGAATCGCATGGGGTCTTCTGGGTGAATACCCCTGATTTGACCTCGTCTTTGAATAGCATTCAGATTCAACGAGGTGTGGGCACCTCCACCGTTGGAGCTGGGGCCTTTGGCGGGTCTATTTCGATGGAAGTGGGCACGCCCAAACAAAAAGCCTCCACCGACATTTTGCTTGGGGCGGGGTCGTATGGCGGTATGCGCGCCACCTTTGTTACGCATTCTGGGGCAGTCGGCTTACCTGGGCAAAAAAAGAAGCCGTATTCCTTCATGGGCCGCATGTCCAAGATGCAAAGCAATGGGTTTGTCGATCGATCTTCGGTGGATTTGTCATCCTATTTGGTCAGCGGAGAATACCGCGAAAAAAATGGTTTTATACGACTTGTACACTTTAGTGGGAATGAACGCACCCAGCAAGCTTGGTGGGGAATTCCTGAAGCCAAGTACCGCGGAGACACAATCGGAACCGAAGACTACCTTCTCCGCAATGGGGTTGATTCTGCTGATGCAAGCAACCTGCGCAATGCCGGCGCGAGAACCTACAACTACTATCGTTACCCGAATGAAATTGATCAATACCGCCAGACGCATACCCAGCTGATGAGTCAGCTTGAACTGCCCTATGGATGGCGCCTCAACATCAATACTTTTTTGGTGCTGGGCAAAGGTTATTTTGAGCAATACCGTGCCGATGATGCCTATGCAGATTATGGCCTAGATCAGCCCATCATCAATGGGGACAGCGTCTTTACCACAGATTTGGTACGCCAACGCTGGTTGGACAACCTTATGACAGGAACGCATGCTTCTTTGGTCAAGCAGCAGGGCGATATCAAGTACGTGTTAGGAGGCTTTTGGAATGGCTATCTGGGCGAACACTTTGGAACCCTGCCCTGGATGCGTATAAATCCATTGCCCAGCATTTCTGCAACCTACAATGGGTGGGTCGGACGCGAGGAATATACCGGTGCAAATGCGTACCGGTATTATGAGGCGACCGGGGATAAAATGGACTACACAGGCTATGCGAAGGCCGAAATTCCCTTCGGCCCATTTTTGGCCTATGGAGACGTGCAGCTGCGCCAGGTTGATTACTATATCTATGGGCGCAATGACGACCAGACCCCATTAGATGAAGAATATCGGGCCTTGTTTTTTAATCCCAAAGCTGGTCTGGATTGGATCCGAACGGTCGCAAATACCGCACACCGGGCCTATATCTCAGGCGCTTTGGCAAACCGAGAGCCGAACCGCAATGATTTTGTGGACCGCCGTGGCTTGGATGCGCCCAAGGCCGAACGCCTCTTCGATGCAGAACTCGGATATATGGTTCGGAACCCGCGCTATCATGTAGAAGCAACCCTCTACGCCATGGAATACAAAGACCAGTTGGTCCCCACGGGCGCATTAAATGATGTGGGGGCTTCTCTTCGGACCAATGTAGACAAGAGCTATCGCCGTGGCGTAGAACTCGCAGCAGAGTCCCAACTTGGGCGCCACTGGACACTGTATGGCAATACCACCTTGAGTGCAAACCGCATAGCCTCCTTTGAGGAGGTGCTGTACGATTATCTTGATTATTCCGAAGTAAAAACCGTGTATGAAAACACCCCGATTGCCTATTCTCCTGGATTTTTGGGGAACCTGATGGTCAAATATGTGTGGACGACACGCAAAGTTGGAGCGAACAACGCACAGGCGTTTATGGCACTTCGCGCCAAGGCGGTCAGTCGTCAATTCTTGGACAATACGGGTAGTGCAGAACGTAGCCTAGACCCTTATAAAACATTGGATTTTCAGTTCCGTTATCCTGCGCCTTGGGGCACTATCCAAGTAGATCTTGTAAATCTGCTGAATGCGCAATACGCGCCCAATGGATACACTTGGGGCTATCGATATGGCCGCAGCCGGACCGATGAGAATTTCTACTACCCCATGGCTGGAACCATGATGATGCTTACGTATCGCTTGTCGCTGGAGTAAGGAGTCGAAGAGTCGAAGAGCTGAACGGTAGAAGCGTTAAAGGGCAGGCCATCCTGTTTTCTGCGCGAAGGTTTCCCGTGAGGATTGCCCTAGAGTGTTCATAGAAGGTATTTTTTGCTTGCGTGTGCTTCTGCTTGGTCATCCTGTAACCAAAACCCCTCGCGCCTGATCCGCATCTAGACCAATCTGGTTCATGAGGGCTTCACGGCTTGAAAAAGCATACTCCCCGCGCAAACGCTCGATAAAATGCACACGAAGGCGTTGGCCATACAGATCCTGCCCCTCTTCAAGAAGATGCACTTCTAAGACAGCTAATCCTGCTTCAATACTTGGCCGCTGTCCATAGTTTGCCACCGCAGGCAGTTGACGCGTATGGGTTCCTGCTGGCTGATCAAGTAAATCAACACGAACCGCATACACCCCTAGGGCGGGTAATAATTTATCGGCGTGCAGCCCTCCTATATTCGCTGTAGGAAACCCTATTGTTCGGCCAATTTGCCTGCCTTGAACCACTTCACCGGTGACAAAATAGGGACGTGTCAACGCCAGGGCGGCTTTCTGTACCTCCCCTGCTTTGAGGGCCTGCCGAATTTGGGTGGACGACACGTGCATAGCTGAAATGTCCAATGCAGGAATTTCCTCCACCTCAAACCCGTAGACCGGGGCATATTCACGAAGGTGTTCAAAGGATCCTTCACGGTTGCGGCCAAATCGGTGGTCATGGCCAATCACCAAACGCTTTACCCCTACTTTTTCGACCAATAACTGCCGTACAAAATCCAAGGATTTGATTTGAGAAAAAGCATGGGTAAAAGGCTGAACAATGAGAAAGTCTAGGCCCGATTCAGCCAACAATTCAGCGCGCTCTTCCACGGTAGTGAGCAATTCTAGAGGGTATTCTGGATGAATGAGGCGTCGAGGATGGGGATCAAACGTCACCAAAACGGATTGTCCATCTAGTTCTTTGGCGGAGGCCAACAACCTTCGAAGGATGGCTTGGTGGCCCGCGTGCACCCCGTCAAACGTTCCAGTCGTAGCGACCGCCACGCTTTGGGTCGGAAATTGAGAGATGTCAGAGAAGGTTTGCACAAAGAGCAGGATTGTTTTGCAAAGATATCGTTGCCATCTTTGCCCTATGGTATATGCCTTCAAAAATGCTTGGCTTCTTTTTCGTCAAGCGCCACAAACCTTTTTCTTTTTTGGCGTTGCTGCCTACGCAGCCGCTATGCTGGGAACTTTCTTCCCCTATCTCGCCTTTTTAGCTACCTATTTTGTCTTGCCTGCTTTGTATGTAGGCGTTGCCATGGTCGCAGAAGAGGGCGGTTACACAGGAGCAGATGCAAAGCAAAAGCTCTTTTCACTGGGAAAAGGCTTCCTCCACGCGGGGACTCTGGGTATGCTTTTACTTTTCCAACTGATCGTGGGCGCCATGCTTTTGGGTTTTGTCGTCGCCTTGTTTTTGGATGCGGATACAGCGGCAACGGTAGAGTCTATTCAAAAGGAGGCCGCAAATGACCCGGCATTGCTCATGGAACTCTTATCGACAGAAGTGGATTGGGTGCGTTCTCAATTCTTAGGTATGGCCCTTTTTTTGATGGCCCTCGCCCTTGTCGCCTTTTCTTTACAGGCCTGGTTTATTCGCGTATTTGAAGCAGAAAGTTTTTTTGGTTCGATCCGCGGCAGCATTCAAAGGGGGAGAAAAAACTTTCCGACTTGGGTTGCCTTTACCTTCTTGATTCTCTTGGTTTTTGTGGGCGACTTCTTTACGAATGGGCTACTTCGTCTCTTCTCCTTCCCTTTGCTTGCCCTGACACATTATTTCTTGTACAAAAAGATGCGGTCTTAAGCATCTGATTAGTACCTTTGCATCCGAATTCGGAAAGATCTTTTAACCCTTCGTTATGTCCACCCTGAAAGGAAAAATCGCACAAGTCATTGGTCCCGTCGTTGACGTGTACTTTGAAGGCGCTGTGCTTCCCAAAATTTACGACGCCCTTGTGGTCACTCGTCCCAATGGCCAAAAGGTCATCATGGAAACCCAACAGCACGTTGGTGAAGACACGGTTCGTGCCATCTCGATGGACTCTACCGATGGCTTTACACGCGGCCAAGAAGTTATCGCAACAGGCCAGCCTATTGCTATGCCTTCTGGCGAGCAAATCCGTGGGCGAGTATTCAATGTAGTAGGGGAAGACATTGATGGCATTGGGGGTATTGAGGCAAGCACACCGCTTCCTATTCACCGTGAAGCGCCTAAGTTTGAAGATCTTTCTACAGCCACTGAAATGCTGCTGACAGGTATCAAAGTCATCGACTTGATTGAGCCTTATGCAAAGGGGGGTAAAATTGGATTATTTGGTGGTGCCGGTGTAGGTAAAACCGTTTTGATCCAGGAATTGATCAACAACATTGCAAAAGGTCACGGTGGTCTTTCTGTATTTGCTGGTGTTGGTGAGCGCACACGTGAAGGAAACGACCTCTTGCGTGAAATGATTGAAGCAGGGATCATCAAGTATGGTGAAGACTTCAAGCATTCCATGGAAGAAGGCGGTTGGGACTTGAGCAAGGTGGACAAAGAAGAGTTGAAAGGCTCTAAGGCTACGTTTGTATTCGGTCAAATGAATGAGCCCCCAGGGGCACGGGCACGTGTGGCCCTTTCTGGCTTGACCATTGCGGAATATTACCGCGATGGCGAAGGCACAGGACAGGGGAAGGATATCCTATTCTTCGTAGACAACATCTTCCGTTTTACCCAAGCAGGTTCTGAGGTTTCGGCCCTTTTGGGACGTATGCCTTCTGCCGTGGGATACCAACCTACTTTGGCCACTGAAATGGGCTTGATGCAGGAGCGTATCACCTCAACCAAAAACGGTTCTATTACCTCTGTTCAAGCGGTATATGTTCCAGCGGATGACCTGACTGATCCAGCCCCTGCGACCACTTTTGCGCACTTGGATGCAACCACCGTATTGTCACGTAAGATTTCGGAATTGGGCATCTACCCGGCCGTTGATCCATTGGATTCTACTTCGCGTATTTTGACGCCAGAGATAGTAGGAAAGGAGCACTATGACTGTGCACAAGATGTGAAAATGATTCTTCAGCGCTACAAAGAGCTACAGGATATCATCGCCATCTTAGGTATGGAAGAATTGTCTGAAGAAGATAAGATTGTCGTACACCGCGCGCGCCGCGTTCAACGTTTCTTGTCTCAGCCTTTCCACGTAGCTGAGCAGTTTACAGGTATCCCCGGGGTATTTGTAGACCTCGCAGAGACGATTAAAGGATTCAAAATGATCATGGACGGTGAATTGGATCAGTATCCTGAAGCAGCCTTCAACTTGAAGGGCAGCATTGAGGAAGCCATTGCCGCAGGGGAGAAAATGTTGGCAGAAGTCTAAGTATGGCCCTACACGTGGACATCCTCACCCCTGAAAAGTCGCTTTTTAAAGGCGAAGCAACGGCTGTACAATTTCCTGGAACGGAAGGATTGTTCCAGATTTTGACCGACCACGCCCCTATTATGGCTTCTTTGACCCAAGGCACCATCGTGATCGAAGGAGCTTCAGGCCGAACAACTGTAGAGATTCAGGGCGGGGTGGTAGAAGTTTCTCAAAACCTTGTTTCTGTTTTAGCGCGTTAATTACGCTGCGTTATCTTTATGCCCGGCCTCTCCAAAAGAGGCCGGGCTTTTTATTTCTCATTATGCGTTTCTTCCCCCTGTTTCTTTTTTCCGCTGTCATAGCTTTTGGACAACAAGTCCCTATTGACAGCATTTTACCCAGCGTGTATACCTCGGATTTCCTTGGCCCTCAAGAATTTAATGGGACCGTTCTGCAAGAAGTAAACGTACGTGGACATCTTTATCAAGAACGTGGACATGCTGTTGAAGCGCGCATCGTCCCAGTCCATGCGCCCTTTCAGAGCGCTAGTGAAGCGCTAGAGGGGCTCTTCTCATCGGTAGACATTCGTAGCCGGAGTGCCCATGATGTTCAATCTGATATATCCGTTCGTGGATCCACGTTTGATCAGGTCCTGATTCTTGTCAACGGCATTCCCTATTCGGACCCACAGACTGGACACCACAGCATGAATCTCCCGGTCCCTATGGAGGCCATTTCCAGCATCTCTGTCCTGCCGAGTGGTGGATCTTACCGCTATGGTCCTTTTGCCTTTGCTGGCGTGGTAAATATTGAAACCCTTTCACCCGAATCAAGAAAAGGATATGCGAATGCGGGCATTGGTCAATATGGATACCAGCGCGGTGCCGCAGGGGTGTATCTGGGCCAATTGGCAGGCACCCATATTCGCTTAGATATGGACTACAAGGGGGCAGATGGCGCCATCCTCAATACTGATTTCAGCCAACTTCAAACCTATGTGCGCAGTCAATCCATTCTTCCAGGAGGGCGTGTCGTTCAAGGCCATGTTGGGGTGGTGACGAAAAGATTCGGCGCGCAGAATTTTTATTCTTTCAGCTTTCCCGAGCAATACGAAGCTGTGCAAGGATATTCAGGTGCACTCACGCTAGATGGCTATCCTTGGCATGCGAGTGTATATGCCCGACAGCATAATGACCACTTTGAACTATTCCGCGAAGAGCAAGGCTACTATCAACGGTTTGATAACGGTCAGTTTATGCGCACCACAGATTCAAGCTGGGCCCCTTCTTGGTATACCGAGCATAATAACCACCGAAACAGAACCCTTGGAGGGGAAGTGACTTATGCAGCGGGTAGATCGAACAAAGTACTTTTTGGAGCAGATGTTCGCCATGACAATATTGTGAGCAATGCACTTGGTAGTCCTTTGTTGAGCCCGATTCCTGCACCGGATAACCGTTCATTTTATACCAAAGGAGATGCGCGAACAAACGCAGGCGCATTTATGTCCTACCAAACCCCCGTTAGCGCCAAATCTTTGCCCGCCCTAAAGGCCAATTTGCGCCTCAATTACAATGACCGCTATGGGGTGGATTATTTGCCCAATCTGGACATTTTGTATGCCTATCCACACCCAGACGATGGGATGAAATCATCGCAAGTACGTGCGAGCATCAACAGGAGTTTTCGCTTGCCCACCTTTACGGACTTGTACTACACCCTTGGGGGCGCACAAGGTTCCCTTGATTTGACCCCCGAGTATGCTTGGAATATAGAAACGGGTATTTCTTTATGGCGGTCACCCGTTCGTGTAACCGGTGGGCAGCATGGTATGCCTCACTGGATCAATACGCGCATTTACCAGCGACGCGGGACCAACCTCATTGATTGGATTTACCGTACCGTCGACGGCGCATCCTTATTGCAGGCGGACAATATTACGCAGGTGAGCATTAGCGGGCTTGAAATAGAGACAGGCGGATCTGTGGTGGATCTGCTCCGATGGCGTGGTAGATTTCAATCCGCGACCCATCAAGCATCTTCCCTTGAGGGGCAGTCTATATATGCTTTAGACTACCTAGCCAACCGGCTTCAACTTGAAGTAGAGACCGTTCCAAGGCATGGTTTTGCAGGAGGGCTTTTGCTGATTCGCCAAGACCGAGCAGGTCAATACGCGCTGCCTTCCGGAGTATTAACTGGGTACGCCCCCTTCCACACTTTGGACCTCCGCGCCAGCTATGATCATGACGGGATGACCGTCTATGTGGATGCGATGAATGTTTTGAATGCAACTGTGATTGACCGCGGAAACGTTCCCCTCCCTGGACGATGGGTAAAGGCAGGCGTGCGCTTCCATTGGGAGTAAGGCCCCTATTGCCTACTGCTATCTGCTACCTTTGTGTTGATGTTAGAATCTGGCTTACCCACCCCGCTCCACGGCAGCGCACATGCGGCACCTTCGGATGCCCTTTTCTGGGTAGCGGCCATCATTACACTTGCACTTGGGTTATTGCTACAGCGGGCTCCGCTCAATAGCAACCGATGGACCTTTGTACTACAATTTTTCATAAAGTGGGAGGATCCCTCTGCACGGCTTTGGGTGCCTAATCTTTTATTGGTCACTTTTCTAAGTATTCTCGCATTTCTCATTTTAGGAACAGAGAGCATTCCACATTTGATACCGGGATACAATGGGCCTTGGTACGGGCTTTATTTGCTGCCCACATTGGCCATTATGAGTCAGTTAATGGTCCACCTCCTTTTTGGACGCATTTGGGAATCACACAAGCTTCATTGGCGCCACTGGAGCGAACGGTTTTCCTTTTTACCTGCACTATGGGTTGCCTTACCCTCCCTGCTTTGGTTCTTGGTGGCATTTGAAGCCCGAAAGTCCATCTTGGAGCCCTTCTTTATTGTCATTGTGTTGCTTGGCGTTGGCTTGTACGCACTTGGGCTGATACGGGCGCTATTTCGCTATATATCAAGAGGTCTTACCCCGTGGTACTTGGCATTTTTGTACCTTTGCGCCCTAGAAGCAAGCCCCCTATTCTGGATCTTATTTTTTCAAACGTATGAAAGTTAAAAGTATCCTCGTATCTCAACCTGAACCACAGGCAGGAAACAACCCTTATACACAGTTAGCTGACAAACACAAAGTGAAAGTGGATTTTCGCCAATTCATTGAGGTTTTGGGCGTTCCTTCCGCTGAATTTCGCAAGGACAAGGTGACTCCAGCTGACTATAAAGCTTTCATTTTCACCAGCCGAAATGCCATTGATCACTTCTTTCGCATGTGTGAAGAAATGCGCGTAGCCATCAATCCCGATTGGAAATATTTCTGCGTTTCTGAGGCCGTCGCTTACTATTTGCAAAAGTTTGTTCCATACCGCAAGCGTAAAATTTATCCAGGGACCGGTAATTTATCTGGCCTCATCCCCACCTTAAAAAAGCAGCGAGGGGAGCATTTTATGCTTCCCACATCAGATCTTCTGAATCCGGACATCCCTGAAATGCTGAACATCGCTAACATTAAGTGGACCCGCGCCACGATGTACCACACGGTATCTTCTGACCTGAGTGATCTCAGTGATGTTAAATATGACATTCTGGTCTTCTTTAGTCCTGAGGGAATCCGATCGCTTTTAAAAAATTTCCCGAATTTCAAACAAGATTCTACCCGTATCGCCGCCTTTGGTAGTTCTACGCACCAAGCGGTGAAAGACCATGACTTGAGGTTGGATATTCAGGTACCGACACCTAAGTTTACCTCTATGAGCCAAGCCCTAGATTCATACGTGGAAGAAGCCAACAAAGGAAAGTGAATGATGCCCGTTTCCCCCGAGAGGAAAAGCTAAAACTTCGCAACCGTATTTCGCATTTATTTGAACATGGTCGGCGGTTTAGCCAAGGGCCTATGCAAGTGCTTTGGATGCCGTCCCCTTGGCCATTAGAGCGCGGTATTCAGGTATTAGTGGGCGCACCTAAGCGTCGATTTAAACTGGCCGTTGACCGCAACCGCGTCAAACGTTTATTACGCGAAGCATACCGATTAGAGCGTGGCAATCGACTGGACGGCGCTGAACCTGTGATCATAGGATTTCTATATCAAGGAAAAATGCCTGTGCAGCTCAGCGCTTTGCGCGGGCACATGGCAGAGGCCATCATGAAGGTCGCTGCGCATTCAAGCAAAGGAGATCAAAGCTTGGCTTAAGCCATGTCGGACGCTTCCTTCTGGTGAAGAACCCAGGCCCAGGCTAACGCCAGCAAGCTTATCCCTAAGGCGCGCTCCATAAAGCTCTCCGTCAGCATCAAACTACCAAAATAGAGGACAAACATGCCACCATAAGGGCGGGAAGGAGGATGCACTTTATAGCCCCAAACAAAACAAGCCATCAGCAGGACGAAACCAAACAAACCCCAGGCCAATCCCCATTGAAGAAATTGGTTGTGCACGTTGAGGTGACGCTTCAGGCCAAATCGGTAATCCATGGCGGTGTATTGACTGTCCAAAGCTGATTGTACAGCCCTAGGGCCCCACCCCGTTATCGGCTTCTCCTTGATCAGCGTCCAAGCCGCTTGCGATTGCACTAGCCGTGTATCTATGGAGCCCGTTGCCCAATGCGGGTCTGCTTTTTTCATGACATGCCCCAGCGCGCGTCCATGCGATAAACCTTGCGCTAAGGTGAATCCTGCCACTAGGATCGCCAGATAGAGTACCCCTTTATGTAGCCGCATCTGGGTGTTCGTCTGGGAATAAAACCACACGACTGCCAACAAGGCGCTTAACAATAACATTTTGGCGCCCATCAACCCTAATACCAGGAGGGTAAAGCCCCAGAATACCTGCTTAAGCCATGGGCGCAATGGCAAGTTTTGCGCCGCAAGCGCCCCTAGTAAAAGGTAGGTTCCTAGATAAACATGTTGGTGCAGTCCTCCAAGGAGTCCCCGATAAAGTAAATCTGCAAATGGCACGCCATGGCTCCAGCGCCAAAGGGCAAAACCGGTTAAATAGAGCATAACCGCAGCAGCCCCTATAGGCAATGCGCGTTGAGCCGTTTGATGATCGTAGACCCAAAGCAAGCCGATAAGCGGCCAATATTTCCAAATCTCTTCCTGCGCCATGGAATGCCAAAGGGCACTCACCCCCACCATCACCACTATGCCGAAAAGTGCATTGAAACCGCCCCTGGTTTTCCACTTGTTTTGCAGAGCTTTAAGGCCTTCTATGAAAATCATAGAAACAACAGCAAGACCAAGCGCCAAGCCAGCTCCAAAGTCCCAAAAAGGCAAAAGAAGCACCCAGAGGCTTAGGAAAATAGATCGAATTAGGCGTTGGGGTTCCATACTGTTCTTCCTAAACGCTCAGAAAATCGCGTAAGTACTTCATAGGAAATCGTACCACACCGTTGCGCAAAATCATGGAGACGGAGATTGGCCCCAAGTACTTCAACAGCATCCCCGACTTCTGCAGCACAATGTGTGATGTCGACCAAGGTCATGTCCATGCAAACCTTACCCACCACAGGGCAAGGTTGGCCTCCGATCAATACATGGCCCACCCCGTGACTTAAGGCGCGCGGAAATCCATCTGCATAGCCCATGGGGAGGGTCGCAATTCTTCGTTCGTATGTCGCGGCATCGCCATGGCCATAGGAAAGTCCTTCGCCTGCTGGCACGCTCTGAATATGGGATATACGCGTCTCTACATGGACAACAGGCTGCAGCTGCGCTCGATCCGATGCTACAGGAGAATCACCAAATAACCCGATGCCTAAACGAACCATGTCCCCTTGCAATGTTGGGTGCCGCACCGTCCCGGGTGTGTTGGCCATTTGGCGCAATGGCGCATAGCCCAGGACGTGTGTAAAATCTTCGTAGAACTGCGTGAATCGCGTTGCTTGTATTGCCGTAAAATCATCTTGAGAAGGATCCTCCGCGCTGGCCAAATGGGTCATGACAGAGACGACCTCAAGACCAGGAAAAGCACTCACCCATTCGGCTACCGCTGCACCCTCTTCAGGCAAAAATCCTAAGCGGTGCATCCCCGTATCTACTTTGATATGAATGCGCCCCGGCACATCTGATGGGTGGCGCACGTAGGCTTGTCCATACCGCACTAAGGAGGTGTGGTTAAAAATTTCAGGCTCCAAATGATAGGACAAAAGGGTCTCTACGCTCTGTTCCCCTGGATTCATGACCATAATAGGCGTTTGTATCCCCGCCTGGCGCAGTGCAACCCCCTCATCCGCATACGCTACCCCAAAATAATCTACATGGTGTTTTACTAAGGCCTGCGCAATGGTTACAGCGCCAAGCCCATAGGCGTTGGCTTTGACCATAGCCATCATCCGAGGGGCCTGCAAAATGGTGCGATAGTGGCGCAAATTTGCGGCCAAGGCTTCAAGGTCAAGGCCCAAGATCGTATCGTGGTGTTGCGCTTGGACATAGGGGAGCAAACGCTCTAGCTCTGAACGACGTGGGCCTTTGATCAACAGGGTACCCGGGGCACCAAGATGTTCCCAGGGTTTTTCAGCTAAAAAGGATGTGACAGACTCTGCATAATGTTGATGCCCTTCACAGCCCTTTCCTATCCCATACCATACATCAATCCCCCATTGTTGACATGCCGTATCCATCCATGCAACAAAATCCTTTCCCCCCTCCGGTGCCGCTACCCAGGCAACTTTGGGCGATGCTTCTGCCTGACCCAGCACCTCAAGGGCCCAGGATAAGGACTCTATATCGGAAGAATAACTATCATTCAAAAGGGTCCAACCTTGTATCCCTTGTTGTCGCTCCATTCGAACGCCTGCGCTGCGAACATCCTGCAATCGTTCTGGATTCCATTTATGCCCCATCACCAATAGGGCAGTGATGGCCGCTGCAATATTTTGGGTCTCGATTTTGCTCAAATGTGGGCATGGTGCAGATCCTTTGATCCCCAACGTGTTATGTTGCCAAGACAAGATTCCCTCACGCCATTCAAAATACACCGTTGCCTCTGCATCATCATAGGAAAAGGCGTGAACCGTCGTGAACGCTTGCAATGCAATCCCAATTTCAGGCTGGCTCATGGGGGCTACGACCCATGAGGCCCCCTCAAAAAGGGAGGCTTTTTCATGAAGTTTTTGCACCCGATCCAAAAACCCTGCGTCATGCGCATCGCCTAAAGAGGTAAAGATGCCCCCATTGGGCTGTACCCAAGGGGCAAGTTTCTGCATATCCCCCATTGCACCAACCCCAACCTCTAAGAGCAGCATGGAGGCATCCATTGGAGCGCCCAAAATGGAAAGGGGAACGCCCAATTGCGAATTAAAGCTCCGGGGTGAACGTGCTACCTCCTTGTCTTCCAACAAGTGATAGAGTATTTCTTTGACCGTAGTTTTCCCATTACTGCCCGTGATGGCAATGACCTCCCCTGTCAATTGGTCACGGTGTTGTGCTGCTAACTGATGGAGAGCTCTCCACACATCCTCCACCAACAAAACATGCACCTGGGCTTCTTTTGCCTTGGCTTGAATGGAGGGGACTTGCGCATGGTCTTTCTGCAATACGACCATCGCCGCCCCCTGGGCCATAGCATGATGCGCAAACGCATGTCCGTCTCCACTGGGGGTTATGAAGGCAAAAAAAGCTGTGGGCTGTACCCAAAGGGCACGCCGACTATCCGACGTAATGGCCTGTATTGAGGTGGCCGTGCCCAATTGCACGCGCGTTGCCCCAATACTGGCGATGAATGACTCAATCGGAATGGCCCGGAACATCGTTTGTTTGTTCAGCTTGAATTTTGGAAAAAATGGCGCGTGAGAGGGGTTCATACTCGCTCTGCGATCCCAATAGAATGGTGCCTTGCCCGGCCTCTAAGCGATGAGAGTAGTGCGCCAATTCGCCCGTGCGCACACAAATGGCATGCACCTTGGTCACAAACTCGGCAACAGCCATTAATTGTGGCATGGGGCCAAAAGGTTTGCCACTAAAGTCCATATCAAGCCCTGCAATAATGACGCGCGTGCCTGCATTGGCTAGGGCGTTCACTACTTCCACAATGCCCTCATCCATGAACTGTGCTTCATCAATGCCTACCACATCATAGCCCGCTGCCAATAGGTGCAATTGGTCAGAACTTTGTACAACCTGGCAATCCAATGATGCGCGGTCATGGGTGACGACTGCATCCTCCGCATAGCGCGTATCTATACCCGGTTTAAAGATTTGAACCGAGAGTTTGGCAATTTGAGCGCGCTTGGCACGACGAATCAGTTCTTCTGTCTTACCAGAAAACATGGAGCCGGCGATGACTTCAATCCATCCGGAACGACGTGTAGGAACTTCTGTGTGCTCTTGGAACATTTTGTACTTTTCGGTGCCGCACAAATCTACCACAGCGACAACAAACCCCCTTCGCATGTCACTCACGGATTCTCTCTCCTCCCTTCGTCAGACCTTAACGACCGAAACCCCAAGCGCAGCCCACCTTTCAGAGCTACACGCGCTGCTTTCCATGGCCTATGAGCAGTCCCTACGTAGTCGGCTAGCTCAGGTGGAACAAGCGGCACAAGCAGAGGTAAGGGCTTCCTTGGCACAACTTGAAAAGGAGATGGCCGCCAAATTGGCGCATGTTGAAGCTGAAGCGCGTGCTCAAGCTGAAGCGCAGAAACCGCAGTCTACAGATGGGGCGGTCACTGCGGAAAAGGAACCTCCGACCATTCCAGCCGCGGCACCCGTCTCCGTCATGGAATCAACCCAAGCGCATCGTGAACAGGAGGCTATTCCTGCTCCAGCAGAAACATCCACTCCTCCAGCATCCCCTGACCAAGCAAGTCTTTCCACCCCCGCATCGGCTAAAAGTGTAAACGCACGTTATGCCGCACTAAAGGTGGGCTTGAATGACCGTATGGCGTTTGTCAAGCATTTATTTGCTGGAGAAGACGATGACTTTCAACGTGTCATCGCTGCGTTGGCCACCATGGAAAGCAGAGAAGAGTGTCAAACATTTCTAGAGACGGCTGTGTATGATGACTATGACTGGTCCCAGAAACCCGAAATAGCCGAGCGATTCCTC
>LICG01000031.1 GCA_001438205.1 Cryomorphaceae bacterium BACL7 MAG-120322-bin74 | reverse complement strand
CAGTAATGCGGCCCCTTTTTTATTGTACTACTTCTTACTGCGTATCTATCAATGAGCGGCGCACATGACGTTGATTTAGTGGTCCGAATGTGTTAAGGCCATTCCTTGCGCATATAAATAGCGGAAAATAGCTTGCTCTCCGGCAGGGGTGACAACGAGGCTTCCGGATTTTTTATTCGCTTTGGCGGACATTTTTGGAATGATATTGCCCCATGCTTCCTCGGTTAACTGAGAGGGAGTATAGAGCGTGTGACAACGACTACATTGTGTTTGGTACAGTCCTTCTCCAGCTTGATATTCTGTCAACGTGTAGCCTGGAAATTTTGCTTGTAGCGTAGCGTCAGAAAGATCCTTTACCGCCGTGGTTTCAGATTTCTGTGTAAGCCAGGTGCCACATGAGGCCATGAGGAACATAACACCTAAAAGGGTCAAAAGGCGGTAAGAATGTTGCATAGAATCGTACGTATTGAAATGGGAAGTTCGGGAAAAAATATAGAAGCGGGTTTTTGCGTAGGTATCCGTTGAAAAGTTGTTGAGTAAAGTAGTGCCTTCCTGCATAGGACCCATTAAATTTGACCTGTGATAAAGTACCTGAGTATGACACTGTGCTTGTGCAGCGGAATGGCGATGGCAAGCCTCCCTGTATACTATTTTCCGAGTGTGATACGCGGTGCGCAACTGCATTATGCGCATCAGAATCAAGGAAATCCAGACGGCTCCGTCTCCTTTGTAGGTCCCTTCGGTATGCATCCAGTAGCGGCTGCCCGTATGGGTTTAAGTCCTTCGGATTGTTTGGATTCCATCAAGGCTTTTCATTCAGTTGAAACCCTTTGGCTTGACTATTTCTGTACGTTTAAGGATAGTTCTGCAGCTGATTTGGCGATCATTTATGGTGGTGCCTACGTGAACAAGCTAGGCAACAAGGGATGGGCGCAAGAGATTCAAAGAATCGAAATAGCAAAGCAGGATATCCATTCATCCTTCCGAGCAAGCTACCCTTATACGGATGTAAAAGAAGTCTTAACAACAGAAGATCAAGGACCTAATTTGGCCGCCATTCCAAAATTTGAGACGTACACCGTCAAGGCAGGTGATAGTCTTTGGAAAATCCATCAAAAATTCCCGCAATACGCGCTTACTGCCTTGATGGAGGCAAATGGAGGGCGTGAAACGATATATGTAGGTCAAAAGCTTCAAATTCCCTTGTGAGCATGGCCAATCAAGAACGGCCTCCATGGGTCATTGCTGTTTTTATTGCCCTGGTCTTAGGCCTTTTTGGATCATTTGCCGCCTGGAACCACCATCCTCAACCATCCTTATTTGGTGAAGTAGCGCTTCGTTTACCCGTTTGGCGACCTTGGGAAGACTGGGCTGAAGAAAAACACGTTGCAGAGTTGGCGAAGGCCAAGGCAGATTCTTTGAATAAATGGGCAGTACGTGACTCCCTTGCTGGGAAAAATGTACCAATCAAGCCAAAGCGAGGTAATGGCGCACTGCAATTCTCTGATGATGACAGTTTGGGTATGGCAAATTTTGCCAGGGCCCTGGCAGCTCTTTCGCAAAATGGGGGCTTGCGTGTAGTACATTTTGGTGATTCTCAGATTGAAGGCGATAGGATTACAGCAGACTTACGCAATTTGTTGCAAACACGTTATGGAGGTGAAGGCCCCGGAATGCAGCCACTCGTTCCATTTGTTCCCATGGCTTCGGTGGCACAATCAACCACAGGCAATTGGACGCGAATGGTCAGTTTTGGCCGGAAAAATGATAAAAGTCCTAGCAGCCAATACGGACCACGAGGGGTATCACATCGCTATGCCATGGTGGGCGGTATGGGGCCAGACGCCTCGGTGACATTTAAGCCAAGGTCCTATGGGTATGACAGGGCTAAAAGGGCAAGAAGATTCACCCTACTGCATGGTCCATCAAGAGGCCCATTAGAGGTGAAATGGTATGCCAATGATACGTTGTGGAAAATCATATACCTGGATTCCAATGCCCGGACTGGGTCATTAACGGTGCAGGCTCCGCAGCCCTTGCGCTCATTGAAAATAGAATTCCGCGGCGAAAGTCCCGATTGGTATGGCATGGCCCTGGATGGTGCGGGGGGTGTTAGTGTGGACAACGTAGCCATGCGTGGCGCAGACGGCTTGAGTTTTACTCGAATGGACCGTAGGCATTTCATTGAATCTCTTCAGCGTCAACCTATTGGTTTGGTGATACTCCAATTTGGTGGGAATTCTGTTCCTTATTTCAAAAGTTCAGGGGCTGTGGCACGGTATGGGGATGCTTTTAGGCGACAGATTCAGTTGTTTCAAGAGGCACTACCGAATGCAGATATTTTGGTCATTGGGCCAAGTGATATGGCGGTTAAGGAGGGTTTGGAATGGGTCAGCTACCCGTTTGTTGCAGAAGTCCGCGACGCGCTAAGAAGGGCCGCATTTTCAGAGGGAGCTGCTTTTTTTGATGTTATGGACCTCATGGGGGGGCCTGGAGGGATGGTTGACTGGGTGAATCAAAATCCTCCTTTGGCAGGTCCTGACCACATCCATTTTACACCAAAAGGAGCCAAGAAAGTGGCCCAAGCTTTGGTGAAGGCCTTAGACGATGAATTGTCACGCCATGAATAGCCATTTTGCCGCCTATGCTCGCTTGATGTGCTTCATGATTTTGGGGCATTTGGTCCGGGCTCAGCCCGTTTCTGTGCTGGCTCTGCCAGTCCCTGTGCCTCTGCCAGCAGTTGAAAACGTCTTGATTTTCCCAAAAGGAGACAGTGCCTATATGCCGTTTTTCCATAAAATGGATGGGATGCTCTTTGAAGGCGTGCGTGAAGAAATCAACATCGTGCATTTAGGAGGTTCTCATGTTCAAGCGGGTATGCTCACGGATGCCATCCGCTATAGGTTGCAAAGTCTTGCCCCAGGTTTAGCAGGTGAGCGTGGATTCCTTTTCCCGTTTACTTTGGCGCGTACGAATAATCCGTATACCTATAAGACGTGGACCAATGATCCAAAGTCATGGACGGGGCAGCGTTGTTCTGTTCCTAGTCATGAAGGCCCTTGGGGCGTTGCAGGGATCCGTGCGTGGACCCAAGACAGCACAGCCGAAGTCAAGATGTATAGCACTGATGCGCCGTTTGGATTTACCCACGTGCGTGTTTTTGCAGCCCCGAGTGACAGTTCATACGGGGTAGTTTTTGGTGGAACCCCTGACACAGTATGGTACAATAGTGAAATGCAAAGCTGTGAGGCGATGTATAAGAAACCTCAGGATACGGTGGCATTTTCGTTGTATAAATCCCATCCGAATCAGGCCTATTTCTCTCTTGAAGGGGTACAAGTGATGAATACGCCTATAGGATTGCGCTACCATGCTATTGGGACCAATGGCGCTGCGACCCATTCCTACCTTAAGTGTGAACGTTTTGTCTCTCAACTCAGGGCTTTCCCTCCTGATTTGGTCATTTTTGGATTAGGCATCAATGATGCCTATAAGCCGGCAGGAAACTTTGATTCTGTCGCGTATGAACAGCAGTATGACACGCTCATGGATTGGGTCCGCCAGGCAAACCCTGCTTGTACCTTCCTTTTTCTGACGAACAATGACAGTTATTACAAGGGACGGTACAATCCACATGGAGAGATAGTTGCCCGATGTATGCTGCGATTAGCCAAGGCAAATGGTGCCGGGGTGCATGATTTTTATCATCTCATGGGCGGTGCGCGGTCCATTTCTTTTTGGATCCGCAAAGGATGGGCGGCTAAAGATGGCATTCACATGACCCGCGCAGGATATGCGCTGCAAGCAGACTGGTTATCTGAAGCGCTATGGGATTGGTACCTTCGGGCATATGACGTGGTTATACAGCCTACCCAACCACAGACAAATAAGCGTATCCCCAATACCCTAGTGCCATGATGGATTGGTTATGGGGTTCACTTCCAGGATGGCTTCGTTATAACGCGCAGTCGCCCATCATCTTTACGGAGGTGGGATTTTGGGTATTCTTTGCCCTTGTTCTCGCTATCTATCAGCTGGTGCACAAGAAGATGGCCTTGCGCAATGCCTTTTTATTCTTGGTCAGCCTCTATTTTTATTACAAGACCAGCGGCACCTTTTTCTTTCTTCTTCTTTTTTCTACTTGGGTGGATTATTCGGTGGGTGCTCGATTATTCAAAACCCATACAGAATGGAAGCGCAAGGCATGGGTTGCGGTGAGTGTATTGACCAACTTGTCCGTGCTTTTCTACTTTAAATACCCGTATTTCTTTGCGGAATTTTTGGCAGATGGCTTTGGGATTGAATGGAATCCAGCTCCCCATTATGCCATTTGGAGCAACAGTTATTTGGGGACAGACTTTGTCGAAAATAGGATTCTACTTCCGGTTGGAATTTCGTTCTATACGTTTCAATGTATGAGCTATACTATTGACATGTATCGGCGCCAGTTAAAACCCGTAAAGAACATGTGGGATTTTGGTTTTTATGTCAGCTTTTTCCCGCAATTGGTGGCTGGCCCAATAGTGCGTGCATCTGAGTTTATCCCACAACTGTACAAGCCCTATACCCTTAGCAAGGCGGCCTTTGGGATGGCCTTCTTTTGGATCATCAATGGCTTGATGAAAAAGCTCATTTTGGCCGACTATATAGCGAGCAACTTTGCAGACCGAGTCTTTGCACAACCTACGTTGTTCAGTGGGTTGGAGTGTCTGCTTGCCCTCTTTGCGTATTCACTACAAGTCTATGCTGATTTCAGTGGCTATACAGATGTGGCGATTGGGGTAGCGATGCTGATGGGCTTTACCCTGACGACCAACTTCAACTCGCCCTATAAAGCTTTGAGCGTATCGGATTTTTGGCGACGTTGGCATATCTCTTTGAGTACCTGGCTACGTGACTATCTGTATATCCCCCTTGGGGGCAATAGGCAAGGGACCTTTGCCTCCTATAGTATTGTTTTTCTGGCCCTATTTGTTGTCAGTATGATGGCAGATTCATTTGTGGTTCCAGTGTCTCTGGCGGGGGGTATTTTGGCGCTGTTTGTTTTGACGCGCGTTTGGGGCAGCTTTAGAACATGGCTCAATACAAATATCAATGTCATGCTGACCATGCTCTTGGGCGGTTTTTGGCATGGATCCTCCTGGAATTTTGTGACTTGGGGGGGACTCAATGGCCTAGGCTTGGTGGTCTATAAGCTTTGGTCCAAAATTCGCCCTTGGAATCCACGTTCCCATTGGGTTGGTAAAGCTTTTGGCGTGGCTACTACGTTAATTTTTATTACGTTAACGCGTGCATGGTTTAGGGCCCCAGGCTGGGATGAAGCCCTTTCTATTTTGACGCGTATATGGACCGCCATGGATTGGGCATTAGCTGATGATATTTTGTTGGGTTTCTGGCGTCCCTTGTCCGTCATGGCCTTGGGCTACCTCATCCATTGGATTCCAAGCAGGATAAAGACATACTACCGAAATGCGGTAGCTGGGGCGCCTATTTGGGGTCAGGGTATCATCGCTATGGCCGCCTTGATGGTGATCTATCAGTCCCTGTCAGCAGACAGCCAGCCTTTCATTTATTTTCAATTCTAGGGGAGCCAAAGGTCAAGGACGCTCGCCTCGGTTTTGCTGCGCTCAACAGCGGTTACATAGCCTTTATAGATCGCCGCTAACCTGAGTGTCTTCCTTGCATAGTGAGCACCAGGGCCTCTTGCCACTTGGTCAACGTTGTTGTCCCAATGCGTAGGATCAAGGCCTTTTTTCGCTGCTAGATCCGCTGCGCGGGCAACCGGGGTGGGCCCTGTATTATACGAGGCTAAGACAAAAGGAAGTCTGTTTTCGGGTGGCACCAAACGTTGCTTCCAATATTGATTCAGGAAGCGTAAATATTTCAGCCCAGCGCGAATGTTGCTTTCGGGGTGGTATAAATGGAGGCTATCGATCCCCAAGCGTCGTGCCGTGTTGGGAATCAATTGCATAATCCCCACCGCTCCGGCGGGTGAAACAATGTCGCTTCGGAATCGACTCTCTACATAGGCCAGCGCGGTGAGAGTGAAGCGATCAGGCCATTCACTTGCCATAAAATAGCGATCATAAGGGGACAATTCAATGGGTTCAAGCCAATCATCGTGGTACGTGTCACGGTCATAAAAATTTTGGATACGTAGGGCTTTATGGCTTCCTAAAAAGGTGTTCATGGAAACCACCAAGAGACTATCTCGACTGCGTGCCGCCCAGTGAAAGGACCCAGGAAAAAGCACGGTAATCTGCGGTTGAGGACCATGATGATGCTTTGAGAGTCCCGGTAGAAAAACATCGGGCAGAAGCCAACCCTGAACCGTGTCAGAAATATGTCGCCACATGGTGACCTCTGCGATCGATAGGGGCAGGCTATCTGATTGCGTCAACAAGGGAATGAGCTTTGGATATTCATTTAAAAGGCGCAAACTGTCGGATGCTCCATATTGTATCCAATGAAAAAGGCGAACAGGATCAGAAAAGCGAAAATCGGGTCGGTCAATATTGGGGATATTCCCCGCAGCCACGTCTGCGCGCCCAACTTGCACCCATGCCAAAGCCTCATCTGCACTCCGCGCAAAGAGCCATTCTACTTTTTGAGGAATGGATTCCTCCCACGCTTCAAGTAGCGCAAATTCGTACCCAAAAACCTTTCCATTCTCCACTTGAAGGCAGCCTGCATCCGGGACAAATGCCACGCGCACGGTGCGGTTGTCTCGTCGGTCTGCAGCATCCCACTGCGCTGTTTGAACCATATCCAATGGTTCACTAGGCGATCCAATAAAAAGGGCCGCAATTAGAAATGGATAAGACCAGCGCCAACGCCAAAGCATACCCGAAGGTCGTCAAATTGCAGATATCTTTGGGAGCATGTTAGGTTTACAACTCCCAACCGACCCTCGTTGGGCCCATGCAGCAGAAGACCGCCTAGAAGAAATCCTCACGGATCATGCTTATTGCGAGCAAAAAGCAGCCTCCACAGCCATTTCATTGATGGTGACTTATCCGGAACTGAGTGATCTCGTAACCGAAATGGCCGCCCTTGCTCGAGAAGAAATGGGCCATTTTGAAATGGTGCATAAGCTCATCCTTGCCAGCGGTATGACGCTGGGTTGGGAGCGCAAGGATGCCTACGTGCATGAGGTTATGCATTTTTTCCCCAAGACGGGGAACCGAATGCTTCGTTTGGTGCATCGTTTATTGGTCTGTGCCCTGATTGAAGCGCGTTCATGTGAACGCTTTCGGGTGTTGTCTCAGAACCTAAAGGACCCAGAGCTCTCAAGCTTTTATAACCGCCTAATGGTCTCGGAAGCCCACCATTATACTTTGTTTTTGGGATTTGCACGCACGTATGGAGGCAAGGAACCGGTAGAGGATCTCTGGAAGGATCTTTTGACTTTTGAAGCTAAAATTGTGGCCTCTTTTTCGGACGGATCCAAAGTGCACGGATAATTCCTTGGATTTGTTTAGATATACGCACCAAGGAGAGGTCTTTTGAGCCGAAATTTGCCGCATGGAAACACATGAATTACTTCTTCCAACAGCCCTTACTGCTGTACATAAGGAACTAGGCGCCAAGATTGTACCGTTTGCCGGCTATGAAATGCCAGTTCAATATGCGGGTGTGACGGTAGAGCATTTGGCGGTCCGCAATGGCGTGGGGGTCTTTGACGTGTCTCATATGGGCGAGTTTTATGTGGAAGGACCTGAGGCATTGGCCTTTTTACAATCGGTCACATCCAATGATGTGGCCAAACTGGTCCGAGGTAAAATTCAATATTCCTGTTTGCCCAATACACAGGGAGGCATCGTGGACGACCTTTTGGTCTATTGCCTCGGTGATAACCGCTATATGTTGGTGGTTAATGCCTCCAATATGGCAAATGCCTCCAATATGGCTAAGGATTGGCAATGGTTGATGGACCATTCGTCAGGTTTTGATGTGTCCCTTAGGGATGCATCGGCGGAGACGTCCTTGTTGGCCGTTCAAGGTCCTTTGGCGGTTAAAGCACTCCAGCCATTGACCGATGTAGATCTCGATACCATGACCTATTACACTTTTGGGATCGGTACGTTTGCTGGCTTTGATGACGTGCTTATTTCTGCCACAGGATACACCGGTGCTGGAGGTTTTGAATTGTACTTTCCTAACCATGCTGCAGCGGCGATTTGGAAGGCGATCTTTCAACATGGCGCCAGTTATAGCATTGCCCCCATTGGACTAGGTGCAAGAGATACGCTGCGCTTAGAAATGGGTTTCTGTCTTTATGGAAATGACATTGATGACCACACCTCTCCTTTAGAAGCGGGATTGGGCTGGATCACTAAATTCACCAAGGCATTTACAAACCATGAAGCGCTCAAGGCCCAAAAAGAGGCGGGTGTAACGCAAAAGTTGGTTGGCTTTATATTGATTGACCGCGGTGTGCCGCGCCATGATTACCCTATTACGGATGAGGCAGGTGTTCATATCGGTCGCGTCACGAGTGGAACCATGGCGCCTAGTCTAGGCAAGGCCATCGGACTGGGCTATGTGCCCGTGGACAGATCTACCCCTGGCAGTATCCTATACATTGAGGTCCGTGGCAAACTTCTCCAGGCCGAAGTGGTTTCCTTACCTTTCTGGAAAGGAAATAAGGCATAAAATGGACGTTTATAAGCTTGATCGAACAGACAAGGAGATTCTTCGCCACCTTTTGGAAGATGCGCGGAAAACCTATACGGATATAGCCAAAGACCTTCAGGTGTCACCGGGAACGGTACATGTTCGGGTAAAGAAATTGGAAAAGGCCGGGATCATACGCGGCGCAAGCTTACAGTTAGATTACGACCAATTGGGCTATGGTTTCATTGCTTTTGTAGGGATTTACCTGAGCAAAACGAGTACCACCCATGCTGTAATTGAAGCATTGAAACACATACCTGAAGTAACCGTTGCGCATATTGCCACGGGCCGATTTGGCATTTTTGCTAAAATCCGTTGTGCCAACACGAAGCATGCAAAAGACATCATTTTCAAAATCAGTGATATTTCGGGCGTCACCAATACCGAAACCATGATAGCCTTGGAGGAATGTATTAATAGTAGCAAATCACTCCTTGCAAGCATTTTGAATGATTTGCCTTTCGGAGACCCAGCAGACTAGCGCTTTGTTTTCCTCTTAGGGGCAATGCCCCATCAAGGTTCTTACCGCATAGGAAGCGGCATGTAAACCAAATGCCGCGGGTATCCAAGCGGAAGTGCCATAAAAGGATTTTTTAAAATTGCTTCCATCTGTTAGACGAATAGCCTCCTTGTTGGCTAATTCGGACGAAAAAACAACAGGAAACCCCTTTCGGATGTTGTACTCTTTGCCTAATCGTTTCCGAATATGCTGGGCAAATGGGCAGTTAAAGGAGTGCTCTACTTGGTCAATCTGAATTTTACTGGGATCTAATCGCCCACCTGCCCCCATCGAGCTAATAAAGGGAAGCTTCAGCGCTAACGCTGTGGCAATAAAATGGAGTTTAGGCTGCACACTGTCAATGCAGTCTAAGGCAAAGTCATAGCCGGGTTGTGAGATGAGCTCACGCATGGCGTCAGGGGTCAGAAAAGTGGCTTCTGTATGGACCACAATGTCGGGATTGATATCCCGAACCCGAGAAGCAAGCAAGTCAGCTTTTTTCTGCCCATGCGTAGAGGAGAGGGCTTGGAGTTGCCGATTTCGGTTGGTGGGATCCACCACATCACCATCTACAAGGGTTAAGGTGCCAACACCAGACCGGGCTAAGAATTCAACGGCAAAACTGCCTACCCCTCCGAGTCCTAGGACTAAGACGTGCGCATTTGAAAGGGTCTCCATGGCATCAGGGCCTAGGAGAAGTTCGGTGCGTTCTAGCCAATGGGGTGTCATGGGGGGCAAATCTACCCCCCCTACACCGCATCTCAAAGTTTTAATAGTAGCATTTGCGGCGAACGCCAGCCATATGTTTCGCCATGCGCATAACTTGCCGGGTATACCCGTATTCATTGTCGTACCAAACATAGAGGACCACAGAGGTGCCATCCGTGTGAACGATCGTCGCTTCACTGTCAAAAATGGCGCAACAGCTATCCCCGACAATGTCACTACTGACCAGCTCTGGGCTCACAGAATATTTAATTTGCTCTACCAAAGGACCAGAAAAGGCTGCATTCTTAAGGGTTGCATTCAGCGTTTCTCGGTCCGTTGGATTGTCAAGGCTCAGCTTTAAGATGGCCAAAGATCCATTGGGAATAGGAACCCGAATGGCATTGCTTGTCAGTTTTGCACCAAGGCCAGGAATGACCTTGTCTACTGCTTGGCCTGCACCCGTTTCTGTAATCACCATATTTAGGGCTGCTGCACGGCCACGACGGTACTTACTGTGCATATTGTCCACCAAGTTTTGGTCGTTTGTATAGGCGTGAATGGTCTCAATATGACCTTGCGAAATTCCAAAGGAATCCTGCATCACTTTTAGGATGGGCACAATGGCATTGGTCGTACAAGAGGCCGCTGATTGTATCGCGTCATCTTGGTGGTCACCCAAATGATTTACCCCAAATACAACGTTGGGGATCCCATTACCTGGAGCTGTAAGCAAAACTTTGGCAATGCCGGGGCGGTCTAAATGACGCGTCAAAGCTTCCTTGTCTCGGAATGCGCCCGTATTGTCAATGACGACAGCGTCGAGAATTCCATAGTCGCGGAAATCAATTTCCTCTGGCTGACGTGCAGAGATAATTGCGACTGGTCGGCCATTGATGACCAATTGCTGATGTGTGTGGTCTGCTTCGACAGTACCTGGAAAGGAACCATGGATAGAATCGACGCGCAAGAGGGATGCTCGTTTTTCGAGACTCATCGCATCATCGCCTCGGGCAACGATGGCACGGAGGCGCAATTGGGTCCCGCTTCCTTCTTGTGCAATGAGCTCACGTGCGACTAAGCGACCAATTCGGCCAAAACCATAGAGTACAACATCCACAGGCGTGGTATTGGGGCTTTCGCCATGGCGAAAGTTTTTAAGCTTTACGTCAATAAAAGCTTTGCGGTGCAGGTAAATACCCGCTTCGCGCTTCCATTCTGTGGCCAATCGCCCAATGTCGATGCTGGCATTTTGCACTTTGCTCTGTTGAAGGGCAACCGCCATGGCCAAGGTGTCATCAATCGCCAATGCCTCACCGGCCATCACTGCGGCATGTAAATGGGCTTGGAGCATCTCCGATGGGCGCTGGTCCACCATGGGTTGACGATAGAGGACGACGCGCACATTGCGGTCATAGAACAGGTCACCGACGAGCTTAATTAGCGCGGTAGCAGCCTTCTCGTTTTTTACACGTTCCGATACGGAAAGCGTGTAGGTTTCGAGCGAGGAATTCATCAAGGGTTGGGTTTGAAAGGTTGTCCTGCAAAGGTATTTCGGCTTGTCTCGGTGACCAAGTCGAAGGACCACAATTTGTCATCAATAACTAGCTGAAAATGATAATTTTAAGTCAATAATAGGGGTGTAAAAACGACACTAAGGTAGATTGATACACCTGTTCGATCCCCGTAAAGAAAGCCGACGAGAGGAAAAAATAAAATAGCCGCCCCCAAAATAGAGGCGGCTATGTGCTAAAGCAATGGATTCATTTATAAGCCAAAGGCAAAATAATCGGGTTTTCCGTCTGGCCGATAGCCTTGTAAGAGCACTCCGTCACCTGGCTCTAAACTCCCGAGAATGGATTGAACATCTGCTTGGGTGTTAACAGGGCTGTTGTTCAGTTTGATTAAAATAAATCCATTAGGAACACCTGCTTCAGCCAATTTTCCATTGCCTACTTGGGTGATTCTAACCCCACCGCGTAGGCCATACTTTCTCTTTTCATCCTGACTAAGGGCTTCAAATGTGGCGCCTAAGGTTTGCATGTTTTCTAGGTCTTTCTTCTTCAATACATCCGTATTTCCTTCCCTGTTTCGGAGCACTACGTGGAAGGTTTTGGTTTTTCCCTCCCTAAGAATCGTTACATCTAGTTTGTCGCCTGGACGTCGGCTAGCAATCACTTCAAGTAATTCGCTGCTCCGTTTGACCGTTTTGCCCCCTGCGCCTACAATGACATCGCCTTTTTCCATGCCTGCTTTTTTGGCAGCGCCGTTGTTTGTTACGTCAGAAATATAGACGCCTTGTGTGGCTTCAAGTTTCATTTCTTTGGCTAATTCTGGGGTCACATCGGCAATGTTTACCCCCAAATAAGCTCGCTGAACCACCCCGTAGCGCAACATATCGTCCACCACCTTTCGCGCAATATTGGCTGGAATAGCGAAGGAATATCCCTCGTAAGATCCTGAACGGGTAGAAATCGCCGTATTGATTCCGATCAGTTCTCCGGACGTATTGATCAGTGCGCCCCCACTGTTGCCTGGATTGACGGCGGCATCGGTTTGAATAAAAGCTTCAATCGCGGATTGATTGTCAATGATATTGATACTTCGTCCTTTGGCAGAAATGATACCGGCGGTTACGGTGGAGGTAAGGTTAAAGGGATTGCCTACGGCAAGCACCCACTCACCTAGCAAAACATCGTCACTGTTGCCAAAGGGCAGGGCAGGAAGTTTTGATGCATCAATCTTTAGGACGGCTAGATCTGTAGTGGGATCTGTCCCAATAACCTCTGCAGTAAATTCTCTTCCATCGTTCAACGAGACTTTTACCTCTTTTGCATTTTCTACTACATGGTTGTTGGTCACGATATAGCCATCTTCAGAAATGATCACCCCAGAACCAGAGCCTTGAACCATCCGTGGGGCCATCTCTGGCATGCCCGGTTGACCAAAGCCGAAAAAGAAATCGCGAAAAGGATTCATGGTATAACCTTGCTCCACCGAGGTCTTAACGTGTACAACTGAATGAACAGCGGTCTGCGCTGCTGTGGAGAAATCCGTAGAAGTTGTGATGCCGGACACCGCTGTTGCGCGAGTTTGTACTTCAGATACGGGAGGAGACCATTCCTTTGAACTTTGGGTATTTTCAAATGCCATGGCACCTAGAAAGCCACCGCCAATCCCCAACAGGGTGATGGCGATGAAAGAAAAGAGGTTTTTACGGTTCATTACTTTTTTCATTTGTTTCAAAGACAAATTTCAAAAACTGTTCCACTTCCTACTTTTACAAGATGGTGCAAAGCTTTAAAAAATATCACGGCACAGGAAATGACTTTATTGTCCTTCATGGAAAAGGTGCGCAATACATACTCGGTAAAGAGATTGTTGAGTTGGCCTGTAACCGTCATCTTGGCATTGGTGCGGATGGTTTGATGGTTTTGTGGCCATCAGATACGGTCGATTTTCATCTGGATTATTATAATGCAGATGGAGGGTTAGGGAGTATGTGTGGCAATGGGTCGCGATGCGCTGTAGATTTTGCGCGTTCCTTAGCCCTTTTTGTCGGGTCAAAATGTCAGTTTACAGCGGCCGATGGTTTGCACACGGCGACGATTGATGCGCAGGGTTTCATTACGGTTCACTTTGCCAAGGCTAGCTTTCCAGTTGAGCGTGCAAATGGCTGGTTTCTCGATACAGGATCACCTCACCATATTAGGTTCGTAAAGGACGTTACACTCATAGATGCAATGGGAGAGGGGCGTTTACTTCGTTATGGAGTCTATGCCGAACAAGGGGGTGCCAATATTAATTGGTTATCTCAACATCAGGGTGAATGGCACATTCGCACCTATGAACGTGGGGTCGAAGCCGAAACACTTAGCTGTGGAACGGGAGCCGTAGCGGCCGCTTTAGTACTACACAGCCAAGACTTAGCCGCGAGTCCTGTATCACTTCACGCGAAGGGCGGCACCTTAATAGTCTCCTTTGCCGTGGACGCCCATGGGTACCAAAATATTACCCTTACGGGTCCTGCTGAATCTGTTTTTGAAGGGGTTTGGTCATGGTAAAGGTCGTTTTACGAGCCTTGGAGCCCAGCGATATCGAGGCTTTATTGAAGTGGGAAAATGATCCTGCGCATTGGGTCGTGGGCCAACGTAGTAGCCCGTATTCACGGGACCATTTAACCCGCTATGTAGATGCTAGTTCGCGCGATTTTTGGGAAGTAGGGCAGGTGAGATTTGCTGTCTGTACAGAAGAAGATTCCCGCCCAATAGGCTTGGTGGATGTATTTGGTGCAAAGCGTTTACATTGTCGTGCAGAGGTGGGTTTATTAATTGACCCTGCCATGCGTGGCAAAGGTTTCGGTTTGGCCGCTTTGAAAGCGTTACAGCTATGGGCGAAGGAATTCGCCATGCTAGAAACCCTTAGCGCCCAGATTTATACGGATCACCCAGCAGCAATATCCAGTTTTAAAAAGGCAGGATTTGTTCAGCAGGGCACATGGCTAAGATGGGTAAAAACACCCAAAGGGTATAAGGATGTAAGTCTTTGGCAATGGCTGGGATAAAACGGAAAAAACTGCGTCGAACTTGGCAACGTTGGTCCATACTTGGCGCGGTTATTTTTATTCTAGCGGTCGTGGGGTTTCGTTGGACGGCCAATGCACCTGTGATGCCCTCCCAAGAGAAAGAGTATGCCCTGTATGTCCATGACACTGGGTTGACGACCGCAGAAGTGCTCCAATCTTTTTTTGCAAAAGAAAATTTACATTCGCCTGCGGCATTGGAAGCGCTCAATGCTTTAAGGAGAAATCCTATTGCGCAACGAGGGCATTATACCATTACGGCCGCAACCGGGCGGATGCAATTGCTACGAAAATTGGAATTTGGCTATGAAAATCCCGTTTGGCTGCGTATGAGAGGTTATCAGTCTAGAGAGGATATCGCAGAGGGTTGGGTAGCGCAATTTGACTATCCAAAAGACAGTGCGATGAAGGCTTTAGAAGTTTTGGGGTTTGAGCAGTTGGTTCCCAACTCCTACCAAGTCTACTGGTCCTATGCGCCAGAGGCACTGGTTGAATATTTGCAGCGTGCACATGCCGCCTTCTGGAATGCAGAAAGGGAGGGTAGAGCAGCTCACTTAAAGCTTAGTCCGCGGGAAGTGGTCATCTTGGCGAGTATTGTGCAGGCCGAAACCAAACAAGCAGAGGAATGGCCACGTGTTGCAGCGTTGTATCTCTCTCGGTTGCATATGGGCAAAAGACTAGAGGCGGATCCAACGGCCGTTTTTGCATACAAGCAGGTGTACCCCAATACGGGTGTGATTCGTAGAGTTACGCATGTCATATCGGGCATAGACCATCCTTATAATACCTATCGAAATAAGGGTTTGCCCCCAGGTGCATTGGCCACGGTGGAGCCACAAGTCGTGGATGCTGTTCTGAGCGCACAGCCAAATGGCGAGCTCTACATGTGTGCTGACCCTCAGCGGCCTGGATTTCATGTTTTTGCGCGCACCTATTCGGCGCATTTGCAAAATGCTGCCCGATATCATGCGAGTCTTAACCGGCGTGGGATTCGACGCTAACATGATCAATGAATAGCGAACGCTCAACTACGGCAGGCCGCTAGGATGAAGGGACCGCTCTCCATATTGCCCTATCACCTTTGTTTTGATAAGAGGTATTCAGAACAGGGTCATGTACGATTGCATCCGTAGGAGTAGGAAGCCGTGTGTAAATAAAAAACGCCGCGGTAGAACCGCGGCGTTGAAAGCAGAGAGATTCTGCGTTTAGTGCTGTACAACGAATTTACGCGTAATGGATTGGCCGTCTACTGTGACGTCCATCATGTACATCCCGGCGCTCCATGCGCTCGCATCAATATCCACGCGGTTATAACCTTCTTCCCCTATGACTGTTGCATCACGCACCACTTGACCAAGACTGTTGGTGATGGTGTAATAAACCGTAACAGGCTTGTCGCTATTGAACATAAAGGCACCTTGTCCACTCAATGGATTTGGTGATACGTGTCCAATGAAGAAGCCAGGGATGTCTACTTCATCTACGCCAATGCCCACAATGTCAGCAGGGGTTCCAAAAGGTGCTTGTTCAATACAGAAATCATCAATAGCCCAACCTGCGTTGTCAATGGTGTAGTCACTGCCAAAACGGAAACGGAAGACTAGCTTACCCGCATTTTCTACGGTGAACTTAATGGTTGAATTGATGTATCCGCTCGTATTACCACTAAATCCAGGACGCACGATATCTAGACTTGTAACGTGGACGGTATTGTACCACAGGCCATTTGTGAGGGTGTTGCCGAGTGTGTACCATGTAATACCGCCATCATAGGACCAATCTACACTTCCTCCATCATGGTACAATTCAGACACCATGCTATGGTTAAAGTTCATTTGGTATACTTTGTTGGTATCCAAAACAAAGAATGGCGTATGCAAGGCAGACTGACCCATTTGGCGATAGTTGCTGTCAAGACGTGTCATCCATGCTTTTGACCCACTGGCAGCAGCACTGATGGCAGATTGATTCGGTGTGCCGAATTCCCAATCATGGAACAGTAATTTATTGGTGGTATGCAAAGGCAACCATGCAGGAATACTTGCGTCTTCAAAGTCATTACAGTAGCCATTCGCGATGTCTATGGTAATCTCATCCAAAGTGGTGACGGGCAAGCAGAAGACATCATCCGATACCAAATTGTCCTGCTTATTGTTTGGGCGCGCTGTCTCAACACAAATAGTGTAGGTGCCTGCGCCATTGTTTACCCATACTTGGTTGAAGTCATACCATTGACGATAACCGCGTAATAGGGGAGAGACTTGCCCATTCTTCTTGTTAGTGAAGATAACCGTTTCATAGTTTGACCAAGTTCCACCATTCACTTGGAAGCGAACAAGGCAGCTATCAAGCTTTTTAGCTCCGGTGTTTTCAATGCGCACACGAATATGTGAGGTATCTCCAGGAATAACAATGTATTCTCGTGTATCTACTTCTACAGGTGATGCAGAGTTTTGAGGTGGAACATAGACTTCAAAGTCGTCAATCGCCCATCCTTTGCCTGATGAGCCCGCGGCAGAAGCCATACGGAAGCGCAATTGGATGGGGTTAGGGGAGAAGTTCCAGACATTCAATGGAATAGAAGATGTAATCCACTGGCCGCTTGTGCTTCCCATCCAGCCTGGAGAGTTGAGTGACGGCACTGCAGGTGAGCCGTAATTGGAGCCATACCAATTATAACCTACAGAAACTGCAGCATTACCTAGTGTATTCCAGTTACCACCTTGGAAGTACTCAACGACCCCCCCATCCGTTGGGGAAAAATCAAATTTGTGCTTGAAGCGAAGCTCTGCACTCACCACCGTATCAAAGTCGGTCAAAGTGGGAATACGAAGGACTTCCGTTTTTCCAGGTTGATAGTTGTCTGTCAATCCTGTCACCCAGCAATTCGTTCCTGAAGCGGCACCATTCCAGCCACTTCCTTTAGATGGAGTGCCGAACTCCCACATTTGTAGTGTTCCGGGCCCTCCCTGACCAAAGAAGCCCGTTTCATCTCCGACACAGTTGTCAAAGTTGACGGGTCCAAAGGAAATCGGATAGGAAGTGGCTCCAGAAGAAATCTTAGAAGCCGTGTCATTGATAGCCATACCATCATTTGCAAGGGTCGTCCATGCTTTTACTTCAAAGTCACCAATGTAATAGGTAGGAGGAGTGCTGATGGTAATGGTTCCTTCAGCTCCAGGTGCAAGCGTGCCAGCATATGTCGTGGTGTACGTGCCGGAATTACTTGGTGTACACAAATCATTTATTTGGTAGGTAACCGGTATGCCTGTTTTGGCTGCAGTGCCATAGTTGCGCACCTTCATGACCACATTCTGTGGGCTCGCCAAGTTGACGGAATTTAATGGAGATGTCACGATACTGATACCGACATCATTGGCAGGACGGTCATAGATCATCAAATCGTCCAAGGCAATGTCAGCCAAATCACCTGATCCAGTCTTACGGGCAAGGATGCGGATTTTTACAACATCTCCAGCATAAGCACTGAGATCGGCCATTTTGTAGGCCCAATCATCCGTTTCATTCGACTGTTGTGCGCCCGAAATTGGGGCACCTGCTACCGATTGCCAAAGGTTACTACCGTCCGGAACCACTTGCACATTCAGGATATTGATGTCAGCGCCAAACATATGGTACCAGAAGGTCAAGACCGGGTTGGTCATGGCCGACAGGTCAACACAGTGCGTCGTAGCAAAGAGTGCCGCTGGACTATTGTTTCCATAGCTTCCCTCCGTATAGATGTAATTGCCTTTTCTTGTGCGGTTCCAACGTGGTCCCGTGCTATACGTAGGCGTGAGGGCATTACCGACTTGCCATGCATATTCGGCGGTTGCTGGAGGAGGAAGCGCTTCCCAGTCAGAGGTGTTAAATGCGCCTGGATTGCTTGATGCACCTGTGCCGGCCACCCATCCTGGACCATCAAATGTGAGGATATGTGGGAACTGTGTGATAGGGGCAATGTGCTCAATAAAATAGAAACCTAACGTGTCATTGCTTGTATTAGGATCTCCAGGGGCCTCAGACCACACATAAATATGGTAATTCGCATACGCGCTTAGGTTAGCCTTAGGGGCAAAAGTGTGCGTAGTGGTATCGCCTAGGTTCAGCGTGGTATAGATCGTATCTCGAGAGATGACGGTCGTATTCGTGGTTAAATTTTTGACGGAGTATGCGACAGGAATCGTGTCAATAGGGAAGAATCCTTCGGAACGCAAGTGAATCGTGACATCCTCATTAGCAGTATACTGACAGAATCCATTCATGGGGGTGTACATCGCCAGCATTTCAATATCTGCAGGGTCTGGTTCGTAGATGGAAATGTCATCAATCGCCATGTCACCAAGGTCATTGGCAGAAGTGTTGTTCTTATTACCTAGGAAGCGAATTCGAATGATGGAGCCTAAATAATCGTCCAAGTTGATCAGGGTCTTTGCCCACGGATCATTTTGATTGGTTTGCGTCTGTCCTGGGATCAGCATAACACCGATAACCCACTTTGACGTAGTAGATCCAGTATCAATGTCTACACGCAGATTGCCCATGTTTGCACCGTACTTATGGTACCAAAATTCAAGCACAGCATGGTTGAGGCCCGTCAGTTTGATACAAGGAGTAATAAGGGTTGAATTGTTGTTGGTATTGCCTTGAGATGCCTCTGTGTAGAGGTATTTGCCACTGCCGTTGGTGTGGTCACCAAGAGGTCCAGTGTTTAGGCTGCCCGTTTGGCCAATACGAACGGACCATCCAAAGCCGGCTGTATTGGTGTTGGGAGATACTTGCCAGTTTTTACCTGAAGGAGGATTTCCTTGAGGAAAAATACCTCGGTGGGCTGTGCCCGTTGCGCCCGTTCCTGAGCCCGGAATCCAATCAATGTCTGAAAAGGATTCAACCCAAGGGAAGTTGGTCACAAGATATGGGAAGCTATTGGGTGTCGTCACTCCGCAAATAGCGGGAGGCGAGGGGTCTAGCCAAAAGGTATTAT
>LICG01000030.1 GCA_001438205.1 Cryomorphaceae bacterium BACL7 MAG-120322-bin74 | reverse complement strand
CTATCGAAGTAACCTTCAATGTGAACATGGCATGGGAAGTAGCCAACAACGCGATCGACAGCAATGGCGTTCACGTAGCGGGTAGCTTCCAGGGATGGAGCCCATCCACAACAGAGATGACCGATCCTGATGGTGATGGTATCTACTCTGTGACAGTTGAAATGCCTTTAGATCAAGACTTGTTCTACAAGTATATCAACGGTAACGACTGGGCTATGGCTGAAGCAAGTGGCGACCTCGCTGCATGTGGCGTAAGTGATGGCTTTGGTGGATACAACCGCCTTTCTACCGCAGGCAATGCAGATACCAGCTTCGCTGCTGTTTGTTTCACCAAGTGTTATGACTGTGCTGTAAGCATTGATGAGGCCTTAGGCAACATCAGCTTGTATCCTAACCCAACCGCAGGTGCATTCACCTTGGAGCGCAGCGAACTCGCTGGCGATATCCAGGTAAGCATCATCGGCCTACAGGGGCAGTTGCTTATCAACACCGAGTGGACCGCTGGTCAGAGCGAACTCAACATCAACTTGAGTGATCTCGCCGCTGGCGTCTACATGGTACGCTTGACCGCTGAAGAAGGAACACGCACCTTGCGTGTCGCCGTTCAGCGATAAGTAGACAATCATAGCTAGGGCCTTCTGGTCCTAGCTTTCTCTAAGACCGCTCCAGGAATGGGGCGGTCTTTTTTTTAGGCCTGCCCGCGGTATCTTTATAGTTCAAGGCTCAACCCTCCTATATGTCACGCAACATTTTGATTTCGGCAGCTCTGGCTAGCCTATTATTTAGCTGTAATGTGCCCAAAAAACCCTCGTCAGAAATGACGGCTGAATATCCCCATACGCGATATGATTCCAGCGATGTAAAAAGTTATTTAGGCCATGAAGTGCCCGATCCTTTTGGGTGGCTCGAAGATGATCGAAGTGACGAAACGGCAGAATGGGTGACCCTCCAGAATGCCGTGACGCAGGACTATTTGAACCAAATCCCCTACCGTCAGGCGCTTCGAGATCGTTTGACCGCACTATGGGATTACGAAAAGATTGGAGCTCCATTTCAAGAGGGTGCCTACACGTATTTCTACTACAACGACGGCCTGCAAAGCCAGTATATGCTCAAGCGATACGCAACGAAAAAGAGAGAAAATCAGAATGATGAAGAAGAGGTGTTTTTGGACCCCAACACCTTTAGCGAAGAGGGGACAACCTCTTTGGCAGGCATTTCCTTCAGCCCTGACGGAAGCCTAGTCGCCTACCAAATTAGTGAGGGGGGGAGTGATTGGCGAAAGGTCATCGTCATGAATGCGGTGAGTAAAGAAATTTTGGAAGACACCCTGGTGGACATCAAGTTCAGTGGCCTCGCCTGGAGAGGAAATGAGGGTTTTTACTATAGTAGCTATGACGCCCCCAAGGCGGGTTCGGCGCTGTCCGGCATAACGGACCATCATAAACTCTTTTTTCATCTCTTAGGCAAGCCCCAGACGGAAGACGCCTTGATTTTTGGCGGTAGTCAGACTCCGCGCCGGTATGTCGGGGCTAGCATTACTGAAGATGGCCAATACCTCGTGATAACAGCCGCCATTTCGACCACAGGCAATGAACTCTACCTTCAAGATTTGAAGAACGGCGGCGCGTTGACCTTGGTTGCCCCCGGATTCGA
This sequence comes from Cryomorphaceae bacterium BACL7 MAG-120322-bin74, assembly GCA_001438205.1. Taxonomy (GTDB): domain Bacteria; phylum Bacteroidota; class Bacteroidia; order Flavobacteriales; family Schleiferiaceae; genus TMED14. The sequence goes on along the minus strand of LICG01000030.1, from coordinate 18,653 downwards.
AAAGGAATATGGCGTGGTGACCTCCGAGAATGGGATGCTCTATATCCAGACCAACGATGGGGCGCCCAACAACCGCATCATGGTTTCCGAGGGCATACAGCCTAAAGAAGTATGGGCTGAACGTATTCCGGAAGGTAAATTTCCGATGAGCGTGGGCAGCGGAGGAGGTCGATTGTATGCAAGTACGCTAGAACACGCCGTAAGTAAGATTGACGAATACGACTACAACGGCAGTCATCTTCAAACCATTACGCTTCCCGGGATTGGCTCTGTATCGGGATTTTATGGAAAGCGTTCGGATCATCAGCTGTATTTCACCTTTACCAATGCGATCACCCCCAGCAATCTATATCGCTATACCCAGGGCGAGAAGAATGAGCCGGGAGTCATAGAATTACGCCTAAAAAGCGCCATGGATTTTGATCCTTCTGACTACGTGAGCGAGCAGGTTTTTTACGCCTCGCTTGACGGGACCAAAATACCGTTGACGATCAGCTACAAAAAAGGCCTCCAGCGCAACGGTAAAAATCAGACGATTCTCTATGGCTACGGCGGTTTTAATATCAGCTTAACCCCCTCTTTTAGCACGTCCTACACTGTTTGGATGGAGCAAGGGGGGGTTTTAGCTATTCCAAATATTCGCGGGGGGGGCGAATACGGTGAGGCTTGGCATCTTGCCGGCACCCAGCTCCAAAAAAAGAATGTATTTGAAGACTTTGAGGCGGCTGCAGAGTATTTGATCGCGGAAGGCTATACCTCTTCGTCACATCTTGCTTTAAGCGGCGGCTCTAACGGAGGTTTGCTGGTCGGCGCCGTCATGACACGCCGTCCCGATTTAGCCGCAGTGGCTTTTCCCGCAGTCGGCGTATTGGATATGCTCCGCTACCACACTTTTACGGCCGGTGCCGGCTGGGCTTATGATTATGGGACGGCAGAAGACAACGAAGAGATGTTTCAGTACTTGCGCAGCTACAGCCCTGTACACAATGTAAAAGAGGATGTCTGCTATCCTGCTACCATGGTCACCACCGCAGACCACGACGACCGCGTTGTCCCTGCACACAGTTTCAAGTTTGCTGCAGCGCTCCAGGCCAAGCAAAATTGTAGCGCACCCACGTTGATCCGAATCGAAACCAATGCCGGCCATGGCGCAGGAAAACCTACAGCCATGGTCATCGAAGAGGCTATTGACAAAATGGCTTTTGCTCTGTGGAATATGGGCTACACGAAACTTCCCAACCCATGAACATTCAAAACTATGTCCTCGGCCAGTGGGTCAGCGGTGGCGCCTCAGAATATGAGGCGCGTCACGCCATTACGGGTGCGTCTTTGGGCCACGTGTCCAGCGATGGATTACATTATGCCGACATCCTGTCTTATGGGCGTGAAAAGGGGGGAGCTGCGCTGCGCACAATGACCTTCCCTAAGCGCGGACTCATGCTCAAGGCACTTGCGCTGTATTTGCAAGAACGTAAAAATGACTATTACGCAGTTTCTGCTGCCACCGGCGCCACCCGGGTAGATAGTTGGATTGATATTGAGGGGGGCATCGGCAACCTGTTCACCAATGCATCATTACGGCGCGAATTTGCCGACCAGCCTTTCCATGTTGACGGGGCGCCCATCAAACTATCACAAGGTGGAACCTTTTTAGGCCAGCACATTATGGTGCCAAAGCGTGGTGTGGCCGTCCATATCAATGCCTTTAACTTTCCGGTTTGGGGCATGCTCGAAAAAATTGCGGTGAACCTCCTTGCGGGGGTGCCTGCGGTAGTCAAGCCCTCTGAATTCACGTCGTTTTTAACCGAAGTCGTGGTTCGGGACATTATAGCCAGCGGCATTCTTCCCGAGGGTGCCTTACAACTCATTAGCGGAAAAGGACACGGAATACTTGATGCTGTAGAGCGCGGAGACATGGTCACCTTCACGGGTTCTGCTGCTACCGGGATGGCTCTGAAGTCACAACCCCACTTTTTAGCCCGCGGCGTGGCCTTTAACCTTGAGGCCGACTCTCTCAATGCCATGGTTTTGGGAGAGGATGCGGGTCCCGGTAAGCCTGAGTTTGATATTTTTATTAAAGAGGCGGCCAATGAAATCACCATCAAGGCCGGACAAAAATGTACCGCGGTTCGGCGTGTGATCGTTCCCGAGAACTATATTGAAGCTGTACGCGACGCGTTGAGTGCGCGCTTGGCAAGCACCGTCTATGGCGACCCCAGCATGGAGGGTGTCCGCATGGGCTCTTTAGCCACCGCCCTTCAGGTTGAGCGTGTGCGGGCCTCGGTTCAACTGCTAGCTGAAGAAAACGAACTTGTTCATGGCCAGCTGGATGGTGCTGGACAAGCAAGGGCCGCCCTCCCCCAGGCGGGCGCCTATTTTGCTCCCGTATTGTTCCTGAATGATGCGCCTTTGCACAAACAAAGCGCACATCAAATCGAAGCATTTGGTCCTGTTTCAACCCTAATGCCCTACAAGTCACTTGACGAGGCGGCTAAGATTGTTGCCTTGGGTCGGGGTTCGCTGGTGACCAGCTTTGTGTCTGCCGACCAAGAGGCTGCGCGCGCCTTTGCTTTAGAGGCTGCTTATAGCAATGGGCGGATTTACTTACTCGATGCCGCTAGTGCAAAAGAATCTACGGGCCATGGTTCGCCCATGCCGCTCCTTACGCACGGTGGGCCTGGCCGCGCAGGAGACGGAGAAGAAATGGGGGGTATGCGCGGCGTGATGCATTACTTACAGCGCGTGGCCCTACAGGGGCACCCCAACACGCTGACGACCATTACGGGGCGCTTTATACCCGGTGCAGATCGGCCCGAAGCCAACCCACACCTCTTTCGTCAACACTTTGAAGACTTGCGCGTAGGGGATACGGTTACCACCGAAAAACACGTAGTCACCCTCTCGGATATTGATCAGTTTGCTGAACTCAGTGGAGATACATTTTATGCCCATATGGATGAAACAAGCTTGGAGGGCACTATTTTCACTGGCCGAGTAGCCCATGGATATTTTATTCTCAGCCGTGCCGCTGGATTGTTTGTTGACCCCCCAAAGGGGCCTGTCTTGCTTAATTATGGCATTGAAGCCTGTCGCTTCACTAAGCCCGTTTATCCCGGCACAGAAATTGGGGTTCAGCTCACTGTTCAGGAAAAAATAGACCAAGAGAAAAGAAGTCCTGAAGACATCGCCAAAGGCATTGTGAAATACTATGTAGAAGTCACGGACGACCAACAGGATGTCGTTGCTGTTGCAACCATCCTCACTATGGTCAAAAAGAAAAGCCAGGCATGAGTTTTATCCAAGACCATCTCACCCTTGTCCAGGGAAACTATGCGGTACTGTTCCTGTCTGAGCGGCCGCTAGACCCTGATGGTTATGCCGACATGGACCAGCGCACCATGGCTGCAGTAGAAGCCCTGCCAGGATATTTGGGCTACGAGCTCATACGCAACGGCGAGGCGGCCATTTTCATTTCTTACTGGAAAGATAAATCCTCGGTTGATGCATGGAGGACGGATGCCCTTCATCGAGAAGCTAAAACAAATGGGCGTAGCCATTGGTATTATGCCTTTCGGAGCGTTGTTTGCCCCATTGAAGAAACCAGCCACTTTAGACGTTAATTATGGACCCTATGCGATCAGGCGGCGTCGATGTCCGCAGAGAAAACGGAATCGTCACCATCGAATTTTTTCACCCTCAGAGCAATTCTCTACCGAGCCTCGTATTAGCGGCATTAGCTGAGGCAATTCGAAGTGAGGGCGCAAACCCCGAGAACCGTGTTCTCGTTCTTCAAAGCAGCGGTGACCGTGTCTTTTGCGGCGGCGCTAGTTTTGATGAGCTCGCCACGATTCGTACCGAAGAAGAGGGCCTTCATTTCTTTGGAGGCTTTGCCTCTGTAATCAACGCCTTGCGGACTTGTCCCCTTTTCACCATTGGCCGCGTCCAGGGGAAGGCGGTCGGCGGCGGTGTCGGATTAGCTAGTTCCGTAGATTATTGTTTGGCCACCCAGTTTGCCTCGGTCAAGCTTAGCGAGCTTGCTGTGGGTATTGGTCCATTTGTTGTGGGACCCGCCATTACCCGAAAAATAGGCCCGAGCGCCATGAGCCAATTGGCTATTGACGCTACGCAGTTTAAGTCTGCTGCTTGGGCGGCACAGCACGGTCTTTATGCTGAGGTGTTTGATAGTTTGGATGAGCTCAATGAGGGGGTTCACCGTATTGCCAAGACACTTTCGGGGCAAAGTGCTGCCGCACAGCGTGCTTTAAAGGCTGTTATGTGGGAAGGAACTGAGCATTGGGGCCAGCTGCTTGCAGAGCGTGCCGCTATTTCGGGTGCCCTCGTCCGAACGCCCGAAAGTCAAGCCGCCATCCAGGCTATTCACCAGTCCCTCTCAAAGAAGTCTTGATGTTAGCCAAGCGTATCCTACTGATCCTTTTCTTTGGTTCCGGAACCTTGTTTGCGGGAAACGCTTGGACATTGCCTAAAGAAGCCCTCCAGGTGGGGCCCTGGAGCTTTTCGGGGCTATATGGTGCAAGCTTCAATCAAACTCTTTTGCGCAACTGGAACGCCGGGGGTCAAAACTCATTGACGGCCGGCTTTATTTTACGTCAATCGGCAGAGTTTACACAAGACAATTGGGCCGCAACTCAACTTTTAGATGCGGCCTATGCCCTGAATTTTCAAGATGGTATTGCCCGAAAAATGGATGACAAACTTGAATACAACCTACGGATAGATCAAATTTTATCTGGACAGCCTCTTTGGAAACTCTCTGCCTTTGGAAGTTTTAAATCACAGTGGTTCCGGGGGTATGCAAAACCGAATGAACCAGACACGGCCTATATATCAAAATTTTTGGCTCCTGCTTATGCGCTTGGGGGCATCGGACTTACCCATAAAGACGCCTTTTTAGAATTTTATTTTTCGCCGGTTACCGCAAAATATACCCTGGTACACGACGCGCGCCTCCAGTCCCAGGGTCTTTTTGGCCTGCTGCCTGGAGAGTCCCTACGACAAGAGGTGGGCGCCTATTTCAACGTGCGGTTTAGGCGCACTTTTTCCGATAAATTGACTGTCGATCTGCGCACCAACCTTTTTGGAAATTACCTCGCCTCACCTTTTTCTGTTGACGTTGACAGTGATTTGCTCTTTGTGTACAAGGCTACCCACTATTTGAGTATTACGCTACGAACCCAGGCGCTTTTTGACCGCGATGTGGCGGTTAAAGACAGCAATGGGAATGGAAAAACAGATGCGCCAGGACTTCAATTAAAACAATTGTCTGGGGTGGGATTGACCTATAACTTCGGCGCCATAAAATGAGCAAGAATATCCACCCTTCGCTGTTAAAAGCGTATACGCTTATGGCTACTGCAAAAGCCATGACGGACTTGTTCGAGGCTAACCGAGACGTCACGCAAACCTATGTTCATGCCACTTCGCGCGGACACGAGGCGATCCAGCTAGCTTGTAGCCTACAATTAAAGTCTGTTGATTACCTCTACCCTTATTACCGCGACGATGCCATGCTGTTGGGAATAGGGATGCGCCCGTATGACTTAATGTTGCAACTCCTGGCCAAGCGGGACGATCCCTTTTCTGGTGGCCGAACCTATTATAGTCATCCCTCTTTGCGTGATGACGACAAGCCTAAAATCCCCCATCAGTCCTCCGCCACCGGCATGCAGGCCATCCCGGCGGCAGGCGCGGCTATGGGAATTCAGTACCGAGAAAAACAAGGCCTCACCCAAGAGTGGGGGGATGAAAAACCTGTCGTGGTATGCTCTATCGGTGACGCCGCTATGACGGAGGGCGAAATCTCTGAAGCGTTGCAAATGGCCGCACTCAAGCAATTCCCCTTGCTGATGTTGGTGCAAGACAACGGTTGGGATATTTCGGCCAGCGCAGCAGAAACGCGTTCGGGCTCAGCAGTAGATTATGCTAAAGGCTTTAAGGGGCTCAATGTAGTGCAGGTGGATGGTAGTGATTTCAATGCAAGCTTCCATGCTGTGCGCGAGGTGTTGAAAAACATGCGCAAAACACGCCAGCCCTATTTAATTCACGCCAAAGTCCCCTTATTAAATCATCACACCTCTGGGGTCCGAATGGAGTGGTACCGAGACGACTTAGAAGAGCACGGAAAACGTGATCCTTTCCCAAAGCTCCATGCCTTCCTTTTAGACGAAGGAGTGGCTCTTTCAGAACTTGAAAGCCTTGTTTCCCAAGCAGAAAAAACCGTAGCAGAGGACTATGCCCTAGCATTAGAGGCCGAAGATCCACGACCTGAGGATTTATTTACCCACCGCTATGCGCCCACCCCTGTAACGGAAGAAAAGGGCGAGCGGACACCTGTAAATCGGGAGAAAACCGTCATGGTGGATAGCGCTTTATTTGCCATCCGTGAAATTCTTGCTGCACACCCCGAGGCGTTGCTTTACGGACAAGATGTGGGCCGCCGCCTAGGAGGGGTCTTCCGGGAGGCCGCAACATTAGCGCAGCAGTTTGGTGACGACCGTGTTTTCAACACCCCGATTCAAGAAGCCTTTATCGTTGGAAGCACCGTTGGAATGTCTGCCGTGGGCCTGAAGCCTATTGTCGAGGTGCAATTTGCTGACTACATCTGGCCAGGGTTGAATCAGTTATTTACAGAGCTCTCCCGGTCTTATTATCTCTCCAATGGTAAATGGGCCGCCAGCGCGGTGATTCGCGTTCCTATTGGGGCGTATGGCGGTGGTGGGCCGTACCATTCATCTAGTGTGGAGTCTGTTTTGACCAATATTCGCGGAATCAAGGTTGCTTACCCCTCTACTGGTGCAGATTTAAAGGGCTTGATGAAGGCCGCCTATGCAGACCCGAACCCGGTTGTTATATTGGAGCATAAGGGTTTATACTGGTCCAAGATTCCAGGCACAGAGGGCGCTAAAACAGTAGAACCTGATGCCGATTATGTTATTCCCTTTGGCAAAGGGCGTATTGCGCTCGAGGCACGGCCCCATCCAGATGGTTCGAGTCTGTGCGTGGTTACCTATGGCCGGGGCGTGTATTGGGCCGCCGAGGCTGCAAAACACTTTGAAGGACGCGTAGAAATTATTGACTTACGCACCCTCTTGCCGTGGGATGAGGCCCTTGTGATGGAGCGCGTTACAGCACACCACCGCGCTTTGGTTGTCACAGAAGAGCCGGTAGTAAACACCTTTGCCCAGGCTGTTGCAGGAAAAATCCAGTCTGAATGCTTCCGCGCATTAGACGCGCCTGTGCGCGTCATTGGGTCCGAGGACACGCCCGCGATCCCATTGAATAAAATACTTGAGGCCGCTCTTTTGCCAAATGCTGACAAGGTCCGCCTCGCCATAGAGGGGCTGCTAGCGTATTAATAAGGCCTTGATTTCCTTTGTGTATAGCCGCCTTTAGAGTGTTTTATCTAGGTAGTAGATCAGTGCGGCAATGGAAGCCGACCCCAACTCCAGTTCTCTTGGGTGTACGGAAGCAATGTTGTCTTGCGCTGTGTGATGGTAATCAAAATAGCGTTGGCTGTCACCGCGATAGCCCATTAAAATAGCCCCCTCGTCCGTGATTTGACCCACGTCTGCACCCGAGCCTCCCTGCGTCCACTCACGGCAGCCATATGGCGACATCAACGTGTTTAAGGCCTCTATTATTTCTGGGTGTTCTTCATGGAAAAAGCCCGGTAGGCTAAATCCTCTTGGCGCACCCGAGCCTCCATCTGACTCAACACCTGCAATGTGATGTCTTCCTGCCTCTAGTCCCGAAGTGGCATAATCACGCGCCCCCTCAAGACCAAACTCTTCGTTGGCAAATAAGACAATACGCAAGGTGTGTCGGGGTTGATAGCCTGCCTGCTTTAGAAGCCACAGGGCTTGCATAGAGTGCACAACCCCTGTGCCGTCGTCTTGTGCTCCTGTGCCTAGGTCCCAAGAATCCAGGTGGCCGCCTACCACCATTACTTCATCCGGAAATTCACTTCCTTTCCATTCTGCAATAACGTTTGCTGACGCGGCGCGACCCACCTCATGACATCCAAGTACATAATGGACCTGAAGTGAAGGATTTTTCTTAAGTTCTCCGCTAAGCCAGTTGGCATCATTTGTACTAATGCCTGCGGCAGGAATTTTGGTTACCTCCTCCTCATAGGCCATGGCGCCGGTGTGAGGAAAGTCATCTTGACGATGTGTTAAACTTCTGACCAAAACGCCCACGGCGCCATATTTTGCTGCTTCGGAGGCTCCGCCCCATCGCTGCCATCCTGCTTTTCCATATGCAGAACCTGTGTTAATCAACCAGGGATCCATTGGCTCATTAAAAAAGGCAATATTGCCCGCCAAAAGATGGCCTTTTGCAGCAAGGTCTTCTCTTCCCACAATTTCAATCACCTTCGCCGTCACGCCTGCCCCCTTGTCTCCGCCGGGGGTTCCAACGGACCCACCTAGTGCGGTGATACGCAGTGTGCGCTCTTGCTTTCCTTGGACACATTCCCCTCTCTCTGTGCCGCGCGCCCAGTGGCGAACCTCTACCGGCTGGGTGAATACGCGGGTAAAGCCCAAGGTGTCTAGCGTTTCAACCGCCCACCTTACCCCTTTTGCGTCGCCTTCGCTGCCAGCCAAACGCGGGCCCGCTTCTTCACAAAGGTTTGCCAACCAATGATAGCCCTGCTGCTCCCCCAGCGCCTGCTGGTAGAGCCCTTTTATGAACATGGCTTCTTCGGCTGTTTGGCTATGCGCGGCCAAGGAAAGCGCGCCCAAAAAGGAAAGAGTGATAATTGGCTTCATCTGTAAGGGTCTCGTGATTACGGTGCCAAAAGATACGCTGCAAATAGCTTTTTGGTGTCCGCTTTACGCCGGCTCAAGCATTAACGAAGAGGGGTCTCCGCTAACTAAATACATGAGCAATCCCGTTAACCAGCCTCCATAGGTTCCAAGGGCATACCCCAAAACAGCTAAAAGGACGCCAACAGGCGCTAACGAGGGATGAAATGCCGCCGCCGCAACAGGCGCAGACGCTGCGCCCCCAATGTTGGCTTTTGAGCCCACAGCGACAAAGAAAAAAGGCGCCTTTATCCAGCGCGCAACACCCAAAAGAATGACCACATGGAAGATCATCCAGATCACGCCTACCAAAAGTAACCCAGGCTGATCTATGGCTTCTTTAATGTCCATCTTCATGCCGATCGTGCCAACCAAAATGTAGATAAAAACCGAACCCCAGCGACTTGCCCCAGCTCCTTCAAGATTTCTTGCTGGGGTGAGTGAAAGCAATAGGCCAACGGTCGTCGCCACAATCACCACCCAGAAAAAGTCACTCGTCAAACTGAAGTTGGCGGTATAGGGGAGGTTCTCGGCAAACCAAGGCGCTAGCGTGTCTCCGGCAATGTGCGCAAGCGCGACAGCGCCAAATGCCAACCCCAAGATTTGCATCACCTCGGGGAAGGTGGGTATGCGGGCTGTTTTGGCTAAAAAATCTTCCATTTCATTTTGAAGCACCTTCACAGATCGATTATCTGCCTTGAGCCACCCATCGACCTTGTCGCTTTTGGCTGCACCTAAAAGAATGATCGCCATCCATATTTCTGCTACCACAACGTCGACGGTAATCATAGCGGAATACAGGGCGCCAGAAGGTTGAAAAATCTCAAACATAGCGGCCTGGTTTGCCCCGCCGCCAATCCAGCTGCCCGCAATGGTCGCCATTCCTCGCCAAACAGCCTCTGGGCCAACGCCCCCAACTAAGTCCGGGGCAAAAGAAGACACGGCTAAAATCGCTACAGGCCCACCTAAAATGATCGTTGCTGTAGCGGTAAAGAACATAATCAAGGCCTTGGGGCCTAACCCAAAAACCGCCTTTAAATCGATGCTTAGTGTGAGCAATACAAGACTAGCTGGAAGCAAATAGCGCGAGGCAACAAAGTAGAGGTGGGTGTCCTTGGGGACTATGTGAAAATTTGTGAGCAAGGAGGGCAAAAAGTAGCAGAGCAATAGCGCGGGCACAACTTTGAAGAAACCTGAAAACGTAGGATGGTTTGAGGCCCAGAAGATCCCGCCTAATAGCGCCATCAACAGTCCAAAAACGATAGCCTCATTGGTTACGAGTGGTTGCATTTCTTCCATCTTAGGTTTTTTTAGGACTTCCTTTTTTCTTTGGGGGCCATTTGCGTTTCTTCTTGGGTGCCAAGGTAGGCCCTGTGTCCTGTGCCGGTTCTGTTTTCACCTCCGAGGCCTCGGGGGCCTTTGGTCCTGCGCCTTTTTTCGGGTTCTTCTTCGCAGAAATCGCCACGGGCTTTGTTGTTGGCGCTGTCCCGGGGCGCTGATCCCAGTGGATAAATTGCTTCCGCTCCATCCACGCGGACAGCACGCCGCCTAAGCTCACCAAAAATTTATCCTTTCGTATTTCTTGAATCTCGCCGGCTTGTCTTCCGGCACCGTGAAGCACCTTGACTTTGTCGCCCACCTTAACAGGAAGCGTCCATAACTGCTCTAACGTTTCTCTTTCCGTTTTTTGTTTGGCTGTTTCTGCTCTTTGTTTTTGAACTTCGAGCACCTGATGCCTTTCGGAAAGCGTCCGCACAATGCGGTCCTCAATTTCCTTTTTCGCTTTTTGGGTTTTGGCTTTGCTCCAGCTGATGGACCATTGCTCGAGTCGCTTGCCCCACATAAGTTGATCACTCACTTCAGCGTTGTTTTCCGCCGCCTTACCCATCTTGGCCTCGAGGGAGCTAATGTGTTTTTCTTGGGTGGTTTTCAGCGCCTCTAGCTCCGAAAGTCGATCACTAATTTGGGTACGCGTTCGGTCTAATTGACTTCGCTGCTTTTGAAGGCCCACCAACAAGCGGTCCACCGCAAGCGTTTGGCTTTCGAGGGCTTCTCTTGCCGCTTGCATAATGCGCTTGGGAATCCCTACCCTCTGCGCCACTTCAAAGGTGTACGACGAGCCCGGCACCCCTAATTGCAGGCAGTAAAGCGGCTCGAATGTTTGCACATCAAAGGCCATGTTGGCGTTGCATGTTCCATCCAGCTCTTCGGCTAATGCTTTAATGGAATTGTAGTGGGTGGTAAAAATGCCATAGGCTTGCGCATCATGTATCTCTTGCAGAAAGACGGATGCCAGTGCCGCGCCTAAATCAGGATCAGATCCGCTCCCAAACTCGTCTACCAAGCACAAGGTATCCTGGTTGGCTCCAAGTAGAATTTCCTTCATCTTGGTTAGCTTTCCACTGTACGTAGATAATTCATTTTCCACGCTCTGGGCGTCGCCAATATCCGCCATAATCCGCCCAAACCAGGCCATAGTAGACTTTGGGTGGGTTGGAATTAGGATACCACATTGCAGCATAATCTGAAACAAGCCTACCGTCTTTAGCGCAATGGATTTACCTCCTGCGTTGGGTCCACTGATAACAATTAAGCGCTGGGTTGGGCGCATGGACAAATCCAAAGGAACCACCGGCCGCCGCTTTGCTTTTTGAACACGCCGTAAGACGGGATTAAACGCTTGGATCAACTCTATTTCGCCCTCTTCGCTGATGCGCGGAAGGCAAGCCCCCTCCTCTCTGGCAAAACGCGTCTTGGCTAGTAAAATATCGAGGTAGGTAAGTCTTTCGTCTGTCGCCTTTATCTCATGGCGATGGGGCGATAAGCTTTTGGTTAACGCTTGTAAAATGCGCCGAACCTCCTTGCGCTCCTCTTCTACCAACACGCCAACTTCTGCATTGATGTCTAAACACTCTGTTGGCTCTAAAAAAATTAAGGTGTTTTTGGCGCTGCTCCCGTGAAATGCGCCACGCGCTTTACTCTTATGTGAGGCAGATACGGCCATCACCCTTCGGTCATTGCTGACCGATTCACGCACATCGCCTAGCCACCCTTCGGCCTCATAGCGCTTTAGGGCTTTGTAAAACAAGCGGTCTGCGGCCACGCGTTTCTTTGCAAGGTCTGAGCGTAGCCGCGACAGCTCGGCGGATGCGTTTGACTTTACTTGTCCATTGCGCTCAAAGACGCGGTCAATGGCTTGCGGAATATCAGGCGTTGGGGGAAAGGGCTTTAAGTGGGACGCCAACATTGGAGCATCTTCTTCATGCGTCAACAAGAACCGATAGCCGTTGGCATAGCTTTCTGCTTGAGCTTTGATGGCCATAAATTGTTCTGCATCCAAAACAGCGTCCTGAATGCGCAAAAGCGGTAAGGCATCATCCACTTCAGCCATCGCCACGGCAGGAAAAAAATGTCCCCGTTCCATCAGTTGAAGCAGCTCATCTGACTGCAGCAAAGAGGGTTCGATTTGGCGGCGATCCGGACTAGGAACCAAGGCCAACAATGCCGCGCGTCCTTTGCGCGAAGAAGTATATTCAGCCACATACCCCTTGAGCACATGGAAGTCTAGGGACGTTCCAGCTGAGTCGGGGTAAAGCATCCTTTAATCTGTCTTTTCGGGGCGCATTTGAGGGAAAAGGAGCACCTCTTGGATACTGCTTTGGTCGGTCAACAACATGGTTAAGCGGTCCATGCCAATGCCCATTCCTGATGTTGGAGGCATCCCATATTCAAGGGCGCGCAAAAAGTCTTGGTCAATAAACATCGCCTCATCGTCCCCTTTTTCGGAAAGTTTCAGCTGCTCTTCAAAGCGCGCGCGCTGCTCAAGGGGGTCGTTCAATTCACTATAGGCGTTGGCGATTTCGTTTCCATTGATAAATAGCTCAAATCGTTCCGTAAGTCGATCATCCTCTCGGTGGCGCTTACAAAGCGGGGACATCTCTACGGGGTAATCTGTGATAAACGTGGGCTGAACATAGTGGTGTTCACATTTTTGACCAAAGATTTCATCAATCATCTTTCCGGTGCCCATTTCGGGGGTGACCTGAAGGCCTAATGATTTTGCTGCCGCACGCACTTCCTCTTCCGGTTTCCCAAGCAAGTCTAAGCCTGTGTGGGTTTTTATGGCCTCCAAAATGGGGACGCGCGCAAAAGGCGCCTTCATGGAAATGTTTTTTCCGCCCACTGAAATGTCTGCAGAACCCGTAACAGCTATGGCAATCTCTTCCAACATTTTTTCCGTCATGTCCATCATCCAGTGGTAGTCCTTGTATGCAACGTAGATTTCCATTATCGTAAACTCGGGATTGTGGGTGCGGTCCATGCCTTCATTTCTGAAGTCTTTGGCAAACTCGTACACCCCTTCAAAGCCGCCGACAATTAACCGCTTTAAATACAATTCGTTGGCAATCCGCAAATACAACGGAATGTCCAATGCGTTGTGGTGGGTCATAAAGGGGCGTGCTGCTGCGCCGCCCGCTATGGGCTGCAAAATGGGGGTTTCTACCTCTAGGTGACCTGCTCGGTTAAAGATGTCGCGCATCGTGCTAAACACCTTCGTGCGCTTAATAAAAATGTCTTTTACCCCCTCGTTGACAATAAGGTCCACATAGCGTTGGCGGTAGCGCAATTCGGGATCGCTAAACGCATCATGCGTGTTTCCTTCGGCGTCTTTTTTCACCACAGGAAGTGGGCGAATACTCTTACTCAAAACCCAGAATTGGGTGGCGTGCACAGAAATTTCACCTGTTTGGGTAGTAAAGACATGGCCCTTGACCGCAATAAAGTCGCCTATATCTAAGTGCTTCTTGAATACGTCATTGTAGAGCGATTTATCTTCTTCCGGGCAGAGCTCATCTCGGTTGACATAAATCTGAATTCGGCCAGAGCTATCCATTAAGCTCGCAAAAGAAGCTTTGCCCATAATGCGTTTGGTCATCACGCGTCCCGCAACACAAACATCCGCTAACGCTTCTGGGTTTGTGGGATACACTTCTTTAATTTGTGATGCCAAATGGCTTACGGGTACTTCCGCTGCTGGAAAGGGATTCATGCCGGTCGCGCGCAAGGCCTCCAGGGCCCCACGACGAAACTGCTCTTGTTCAGATAACTGTCGCTCCATGCCACAAAGATAGGTAGGTGCTGCGTGGTGGGTTATCTTTGCAGACCCAAAGAAAATTACATGAAAAACCGCCCGGTTCGCGTTCGATTTGCCCCCAGCCCTACGGGCCCTCTTCACATGGGAGGCGTACGTACTGCTTTATATAACTACCTGTTTGCCAAGCAAAACGGCGGAGACTTCTTGCTCCGAGTGGAAGATACTGATCAGGCGCGTTTTGTGCCCGGCGCCGAGGCATACATTGTAGAAGCATTAAAATGGTGTGGTATTTCTCCCGACGAAGGCATTGGCGCTGAAGACAAAATGGCCCAAGGCGGCCCCCATGCTCCTTATCGTCAAAGCGAACGCAAACCCATGTACCGCGCCTATGCAGATCAGTTGATTGCCTCAAGTCATGCCTATTATGCCTTTGATACACCCGTAGAATTAGACGCTGTACGCGAGAGGGCAAAGCAGGCGGGCAATCCAAATTGGCAATACAATAGCATCACGCGCACGTCCATGAAAAACGGCTTGACGCTCTCTGAAGATGATGTGGCGCGTAGGCTTTCGGCGGGAGAGCCTTATGTGATTCGGGTAAAGATGCCCCGCAATGAAGAGGTGAAGTTTGAAGACCGCATCCGCGGCTGGGTAAGTGTCAACACCATGAATTTAGATGACAAAGTCCTCCTGAAGGGGGATGGTATGCCTACCTATCACTTGGCTAATGTTGTTGATGACCACGCCATGGAGATCAGCCACGTGATCCGCGGAGAAGAATGGCTGCCCTCGGCCCCCCTACATGTTTTGCTCTATCGCTTCTTTGGTTGGGAACAGCCGGAGTTTGCGCATTTACCTCTATTACTTCGCCCTGACGGCAATGGAAAACTATCCAAGCGTGATGGCGACCGGTTGGGTTTTCCGGTTTTTCCTTTGGACTGGAAAAACGAAGACACGAATGATACCGCCTCTGGATATCGGGAACGGGGGTTTTATCCTCAAGCCTTTGTGAACATGCTCGCTTTTTTAGGATGGAATCCCGGCACCCATCAAGAGATTTTTTCATTGGATCAACTCATTATCTCCTTTAATCTCAATAAGGTTAACAAGGCGGGCGCTCGTTTTGATTTTGAAAAGGCTAAGTGGTTCAACCAGCAGCACCTGCGCTTACTCTCTGCGTCCGACCGTCTTCATACATACAAGCAAGAAGCCTTGTTGCGCGGACTCACCATACCCTCTGATGTGTTTGCGCAAAAAGCGATGAATCTCTTCATGGATAGAGCTGAATTTATTGGGGATACATTGGACGAAGCTCTGTACGTATTTACCGATCCCACCTCGTTTGATCCTGCCGTGTGTGCGAAGAAGTGGACGGCAGAAGCCCCTGGTTATGTCGAAGAACTTTCAGCTTTGTTTGCGCGCACAGATTATTCTGAGGCTACACTTGAAGAGGCCTTTAAGGTTTACCTCGCAGATAAGGGGTATGGTTTTGGACAAGTTGGGCCTGTTTTGCGTCTAGCTATTGCAGGAACCACCCAGGGTCCCTCCATTTTTGCTGTGATGCATTTAATCGGCAAAGAAGCGTCAGAGAGACGAATTTTGCATGCCATTACTACCCTTTAAGTTTATGGGATTACAACGGATTGATATTGAGGCGCAAAGAGAATACGCCTTCCATGGTTGCCTAAAAGAGGAGGCTATCATTGGTTCAGAATACCGCATTGACCTTTCGGTTTGGGCTGAATTAGCGCGTTCAGCAAAAAGTGACGCCTTAGAAGATACCGTGGACTATGTTACTTTACGCCAGATCGTCACGGAAGAAATGGCCCATCGCGCCCACTTACTAGAAACCGTTTGTGCGCGCATCATTCAACGTATTTTTCAGGATTTACCCACAGTTCAACGCGCACAGGTGAAAGTTTGTAAACTCAATCCACCCATGGAGGGAGATGCCCACGCCGTTTGTGTGACGTTTTTAGAAGAAAATCCAGGCCAAACCGGGAAAGCGTTGTAATTTCGCCACCTTAACAAGGTCTCGTGGCCGAGTGGCTAGGCAAGGCTCTGCAAAAGCTTGTACAGCGGTTCGAATCCGCTCGAGACCTCACTTTTCTCCTTAAAGGACGCCCATAGGCGTCCTTTTTTATTTGGGTACACAGCGGGTACTTATTGATAAAGTCTCAAGTGAGATGGTTTTAATATCCAAAGTCACGCAGTAAATTCACCTTACCAACCAAAAACCAAGCGTACTGATGATTTTACTCCTATCTAGCCATGAAGACGTGTGTGCAAAATTTGCTGGCGTTTTAAAAAACAACGACCTTGATGTATCTATGATTTCCTCTCTTCAAGAGTGGGCATCTGGGTTTGGTCTGAACCCCCCCTCCTTGCTTCTTGTAGATGTTCATCAACTAGATGATGGGGGTCTGGCGATTCTATCAGAAATCCAATCTAATGAAAGCCTTACGCATACGTGTATTGTCGTATTGTCGAGTCAATGCACCTTGAATCAACGTATTCAATGCCTGCAAAGTGGGGCTATTGATTGCATTCCTATTAGTATAGATCCGTTTGAATTTGTTCTAAAGATCCACAACCTTCTGGCTATGTCAAGGCGGGTTAAGATTGCGCTTAAGCGCGAACCAACAGACAAGGAGCGCATTCTTTCGGCCATTAAACAAAACATGAAAGGAACTTTGAATGTCGAAAGTCTTTCGGGGGAGCTGTTCATGAGCCGCTCTTCATTACAACGTTCTTGTATACGGTACTTTCAGTGCGGGCCAAAAGAGGTTATCACCCGTTTTAGGATTCAGTATGCAGTGTCTTTGGTTGAGTTCGGCGCAAATAATGTCGCTTCCCTTGCGTACTCGGTGGGATATACGAATGTGAATAATTTTATTTCTGCCTTTAAGCGCCTTCAGGATTCAACCCCTAAAGAGTTTATGAAACGCCGTCAATTAGAACGGGCCACACACCTAAATAACTTTACCATATTAGTAGCCTAAGGCCGAGCTAGTGGGGTTTACCTTTGTGGTTGAATTGATTAAATTTTACCATGGAAAACCCTGATATGCAAACCGTACTCTCTAAATTTGGACTTACTTCAAAGAACGCTGGTACCTGGATTGGCCAGCGCTCTTTGCATTCCGAAAAATGGATATCAAGCCATTCTCCTGTAGATGGAAAGCATATTGGAGATGTGTCTGAAACAAGCCTTTCTCACTACCATCAGGTTGTCGATGCAGCGAAAGCTGCACATATCATTTGGCGCGATGTTCCCGCACCAAAACGCGGAGAAGCTGTGCGCATTTTTGGGAATAAACTGAGGGAGCAAAAAGAAGCACTCAGTATGTTGGTTTCTTATGAAATGGGAAAATCCTATCAAGAGGGATTAGGGGAGGTCCAAGAAATGATTGATATCTGCGATTTTGCTGTGGGTCTCTCTCGCCAGCTAACAGGATTAACGATTAAAAGTGAGCGTCCTGATCACTTTATGATGGAACAGTGGCATCCAATTGGCGTCGTTGGTATTATTTCCGCCTTTAATTTTCCTGTTGCTGTTTGGGCTTGGAACTCAACTTTAGCATGGATTTGTGGTGATGCGTGTATTTGGAAGGCGTCAGAAAAAGTTCCCCTCTGTGCCCTCGCTTGCCAAAAAATTTGGAATGAAGTAAGTGCTGAACTTCAATTACCAGAAGGATTATCAACCATTATTACGGGTGGACGAGAAATTGGGGTTGCTATGTCTGAAGATGGACGTATTCCCGTTGTTTCTGCTACAGGTTCCATTAGAATGGGGAAAGATGTTGCGGCACGTGTAGCGGCACGATTAGGTAAAAGTATTCTTGAACTCGGTGGTAATAATGCTATGATTATTACGGAATCTGCAGATTTAAAAATGACCGTTACGGCCGCTGTTTTTGGTGCCGTGGGTACTGCTGGACAGCGTTGTACTTCCACACGAAGACTTATTATTCATGAAAGTATCTATAACCGCTTTTGTGAAGCTATAACCAGCGCTTATGCACAGATAAAAATCGGAAGTCCATTAGATGCGCGTAATCACATGGGGCCCTTAATAGATACTGCAGCAGTAAAAATGTATACGGATGCATTAGAAGCAGTAGAGGCCGCTGGAGGGCGTTTCTTAATTAAAGGTGAGGTGTTACATGTATTTCCTTCAGGATGTTATGTAAGCCCTTCTATTGCAGTTGTAGAGAATCATTGGGATGTTGTACAGAATGAAACCTTTGCACCATTGCTCTATGTAATGAAATACAACACACTTGAAGAGGCTATTGCCCTACAAAATGGGGTTCCTCAGGGTTTGTCTTCCGCTATTATGACAAATAACATGCAGGAAGCACATCGCTTTCTGAGCGCCACCGGATCGGATTGTGGTATTGCAAATGCTAATATTGGAACAAGTGGTGCTGAGATTGGGGGTGCTTTTGGGGGTGAAAAAGAAACCGGCGGTGGGCGTGAAAGTGGATCGGATGCCTGGAAAGCTTATATGCGTCGGCAGACAAATACGATGAACTACGGAAGTAGTCTTCCATTAGCGCAAGGAATTGAATTCAACATATAAACAAATAGTTTTTTTTGATAGATAGAAGAAGATTGTAATAGTAATGGTCGGTTTATAAAGTGTAAAACATTTTACACGGTTAGTAGGTTTTATGACTTATCCCGCGTTATTAACAACTTTTAAACGCAGTTAGAAGCGGAAAACCACTGAT
>LICG01000029.1 GCA_001438205.1 Cryomorphaceae bacterium BACL7 MAG-120322-bin74 | reverse complement strand
CCATAGGCAACTAGCTTGTTCGCATCCCAGCCACCGCTGTTACCCAAGAAAGCCGAAGAGTCATATACAGCAAGCTCAAGGATGGCTCCTGACATAGTCAATGAGCTCAAGTACACTTTTGCACCGAACAACATTTCGTCGTCAACCAAGTCGTGACGGTTGCACATCTGTGCGCCATCACCCCACTGTGTAGCGTTGGTAGAAGCACCAATGCTGTTATCCCAGCTATTGAAGTCCATCGACATTAAGGAGTCATTCACGTATAACATGGTCGTATCAGAATACACAGATACAGAATCCGATAGAAGACCATATACCACTTCATAGCTGCCATTTGCTGTTGGGGTCCAAGCAGTAGAATACGTGTTCAAGTCATTATAGTTTGCCGTGTCGCCAGCAGCCAAACTTGATACAGTAGAAGAGTTAACCGTTTGAACCAATGAACCGCCATTATAAATCTTCATTTGAAGCTTCACGTTGGTTTGGGTATTGGTTCCTGAGTTGATCGCATTACAATCAAACGTAACGCCTCGAGATTGTTTCGCCGTCATGATACCCATCTTAGAAGATCCAGAAGCTGAAGGACCATAAATAATGTCCTGCGCAGGTGCACCTTGCCAATCCGTAAAGGCCATACGGTTAGGAGGTGTGTTCACGATAGAAATATCATCTACACACCAGAAGTAATAGTCACCGTCAAAACGGAAACGAACCTTAACTGAATCCTGACCACCAACGTAGGCACCAGCTTGAACCACCACCACGTCATTTGTAGCGGTTGAGCTGTTCACAGCTACGCCTGAATTCAACGTAACAGAATAAGGGAAAGTTGTACCCCCATCTGTAGAGAAATCAATGTACGTTGCAGGAACCGCCTGAGAACCACCTGCGCCAGCAAAACGACGATAGTATTGCGTAAAGAGGAGGTCTACTACACTGTAGTTTGATAGATCAATCATGTCAGTGGTCAATTCGGCTAGGTGCGGTGCAGCCGCAATACCATTACCGAAGTTGCCTGCAACACCTGCATTGTCCAAGAAGTCAGAATCAAAAACGACGAAGCCGTTTGATGCTGTTGCAGAAGCAATAGGGGTTTGAGCAGACATGTATGCACCACGCGAGCCTACCGTATTACTAGGCGTAGTACTTGTTCCGCGGTATTCCCATTTCGCATCAGGATCCGAAGAGCCAGCTGCCGTTCCGTAGTTTAACCAAGTTGTGGGGATGCCATTGGCAAAGTCCTGAGACCAAACAGGGGTTTCAGCACCATAGAAGGCAGCCAATTGAGCGGGATTGAGGTGACGCACAGGCGCATCTGCGTTCATACGAACGTTCGGGGCTGTACGCTCCACATTCTGACCGAAGGCGGTCAAGGAAAGGGCTGCCGCAGCAGCCACAAGCGTAAGTTTTTTCATGCTATTTGAGGAATTGTTGTTGTGAAGTACCAATATTACGATATAAAAGATAAAAAATATTAAGCAGAGTAGGCTTCTATTGGAGCGCACGTACAAATAAGGTTGCGATCTCCATAGGCATCATCCACACGCCGAACGGCTGGCCAAAATTTATTTTCGGCCAATTCTGGCAGAGGATATGCCGCTATTTGGCGAGAATAGGGCAATTCCCATTTGTCAGCCGTCACCATCGCCAATGTATGCGGAGCATTTTTGAGGGGATTGCTTTCCTTGGGCAAATCTCCCCTCACTATTTGGTCAATTTCGGCCTTGATGGCTAACATGGCATCACAGAATCGATCCAGTTCTGCCAACGATTCTGACTCGGTCGGCTCTACCATGACGGTTCCCGCTACCGGGAAACTTACGGTCGGTGCATGGTAACCATAATCCATCAGACGTTTTGCAATGTCGGTCACTTCAATGCCCGCTTCACGCTTAAAAGGTCGACAGTCTAAAATCATTTCATGTGCACAACGTCCATTTTCACCAGCGTAAAGAACAGGATAGGCCTGCTCTAAACGACTCTTGATATAGTTGGCATTGAGGATGGCATATTTGGTGCTGTTAGTCAAGCCTTTAGGTCCGAGCATTTTGACATATCCATAGCTGATGAGCAGAACTAATGCAGAACCATAAGGTGCAGCAGAGACGGCGCCCATGGCCGCCTCTCCTCCTGTTGGATGAACGGAGTGGCCCGGTAGATAGGGTGCAAGGTGCGCCTTTACGCAAATGGGACCAACGCCAGGACCTCCGCCTCCATGAGGGATTGCAAAAGTTTTGTGCAAATTCAAGTGACACACATCCGCGCCAATGTTTCCGGGTGAGGTCAAGCCCACTTGTGCATTCATGTTGGCTCCGTCCATATAGACTTGGCCACCATGGGCATGGATAATGGAGGTCGCTTCTTTTACCCCCGCTTCAAAAACGCCATGGGTGGAAGGATAGGTGATCATCAAAGCACTCAAGGTGTCCGAATGCTTTTCTGCTTTGGCTCTCAGGTCCGCCAGATCAATGTTGCCCTTTTCATCACATGCTACGACCACCACGTCCATGCCCGCCATTACGGCAGACGCAGGATTGGTTCCGTG
Source organism: Cryomorphaceae bacterium BACL7 MAG-120322-bin74 (assembly GCA_001438205.1). GTDB lineage: Bacteria > Bacteroidota > Bacteroidia > Flavobacteriales > Schleiferiaceae > TMED14. The sequence continues at coordinate 17,904 of LICG01000029.1, read as the reverse complement.
CGCAGAAGAAGGAATCAAGGCGGTTTTGCGGTGAAAATCGCCGCGCGCATGGTGGTAGGAACGGATGACCAAAAGTCCAGCATACTCCCCTTGAGCCCCTGAATTGGGCTGAAGCGAGGTGGCATCAAATCCCGTAACCACGGCCAAGTCCTTCTCCAGGGTGCGAATTACCTCCATGTAGCCAGCCGCTTGATCCAGTGGCGCAAAGGGATGAACTTGCCCAAAAGCAGGCCAGCTCAATGGTAACATTTCCGCGGCTGCATTCAATTTCATGGTACATGACCCCAATGGAATCATAGAATGGTTCAAGGCAATATCCCGACGTTCCAACTTCTTGATATAGCGCATCATTTCGGTTTCGGAGCGATACGAAGAAAAAACGGGGTGCGTCATATAGGGAGAAGTGCGCAACAAGTCCGAAGGTAATTCCATCTCGCCAAGGCCAACCACGGGTGCATCAACCCCTTTCGCAGAAGCTAAGGCGTGGACCAATGCTTGTGCATCCGCATCATTCATGACCTCATGGGTCGAAATCAAAAATCCTTTGACGGAATACCCGATATTGATTTCTGCCGCTATAGTGGCCCTTTTGACGGCATCAAGCAAACGGTCGTCCGCCGCCACATGTAGGGTGTCAAAAAAGGCACTATTGAGGGTGGTGTACCCCATAGCCTGCAAGGCTACTTGCATCCCTGAGGCGCGCTGATGCACGCGCGTTGCCATGCGTTTTAGTCCATCAGGACCATGATACACCCCATACATGCCAGCCATCACAGCCAACAATACCTGCGAAGTACAAATGTTGGAGGTGGCTCGGTCACGCTTGATGTGTTGCTCGCGCGTCTGAAGTGCCATCCGCAGGGCGCTGTTTCCATCTGTATCCAGGGTGCGGCCAATGATACGCCCTGGCATAAAACGTTTATATTCATCCTTGGAGGCAAAATACGCGGCATGCGGCCCACCAAAGCCCATGGGAATACCAAAGCGTTGGGTTGTGCCCAGAACGACATCAGCACCCCACTCTCCTGGAGGAGTTAACAGGGACAAAGACAATAAATCTGCTGCCACAGCCACGCGCACTTCTTGCTCCTTACAGGCAGCGATCAAGGCCCGGGGATCGTGCACTTGGCCATCCGCATTGGGATATTGCAACAAGGCGCCAAAGAAGTCAGACGTGGGGGCGAAAGAAGCCAAATCGCCGATGACCAGATCAATCTCCATGGGCGTAGCGCGGGTCTTCAGTAAACCCAAAGTCTGACCAAATACATGCTGATCGACAAAGAATTTATTTGCGCCGCGTTTTTGCTGCTCGCGACTTCGGGCTGCCATCAACAGGCTCATAGCCTCCGCCGCTGCGGTGGACTCATCCAGCAAGGAGGCATTGGTAATTTCCATCCCGGTTAAATCAATCACCATGGTTTGAAAATTGACCAGCGCTTCTAGACGTCCCTGGGCAATTTCAGCTTGGTAAGGGGTATAGGCTGTGTACCAACCCGGATTTTCCAGAATATTGCGTTGGATCACGGCAGGTGTCACCGAAGGATGGTACCCTTGACCAATGTACGTAGCGAAGATCTTGTTCTTTTGACTTAAACCATGCATGTGGCGCAGAAAGTCACTTTCCGTCATCGCGGGCGCTATTTCCATAGCCGCTTCATTGCGGATAGCCTGTGGGACAGTTTGTTCTACCAGTTGGTCCAAGGAATCCACTCCAACTGCTTGAAGCATGTGGGCCAAATCGTTGGACTGAGGACCTATGTGTCGGCCTGCAAATTCTGCCATCATAGCATGAGGATATAAAGTTTAAGAGGACAAAATTACTGCCCATATGACCTACCTTGCACCTTGAACTTTCAGTTTATGAACGCCTTTTTCCATATTGACGAAGCATATGCCTTAGATGCTGCGGATCCATTGGGGTCATTTCGCGCAGCATTCCACCTCCCAGTTTGGGAAGGTAACGAGGTTATCTACTTGACAGGCAATTCATTAGGACTTCAACCCAAAGGGGTTGGCGCCGCCATAGACCAAGAACTTACAGATTGGAAAAACTTAGGCGTTGAGGGGCATTTTCATGCCAAAAAACCTTGGATGCCTTACCATGAATTCCTAGCCGATTCTTTAGCCCGTCTTTCTGGTGCACATCCGCATGAAGTAGTTGCCATGGGGAGCCTAACGGCCAATCTCCATTTTGCCCTCGCCTCCTTTTACCAACCTACTGCTGCGCGTCCTGCCATCTTGTGCGAGGCAAAAGCGTTTCCAAGTGACCGATACGCCCTCGTGTCGCAACTACAATTCCACGGTTACACAGAGGCTGATTTGATTGAAGTAGCAGGAACAGGGGTCGATGGTGTTCCTACCGATGAAGACATTTTGACGGCGATCGCAACACATGGCGACCGCGTCGCCACCTTGTTAATTGGCGGTGTTAATTACTTCACCGGCCGTGTATATGACATGGCCCGCATTACCAAGGCGGCACATAAAAAAGGCATCCTTGTTGGTTGGGACCTTGCCCATGCCATGGGCAACGTCCCCCTTTCCCTACATGATTGGGGTGTAGATTTTGCCGCATGGTGTTCCTATAAATACCTCAATGCAGGTCCTGGCGGGACCGCAGGCCTCTTTGTCCATGAACGGCACCACGCCGCAGACCTTCCACGTCTAGCAGGCTGGTGGGGACACAATAAAAAAACGCGCTTCTTAATGGGGCCAGACTTTGATCCTATCCAAAGCGCCGAAGCGTGGCAGGTGAGCAATGCACCTGTTTTAAGCATGGCAGCCCAGCGCGCCTCCTTGGATATTTTTGACCAAGTGGATTTGGCTGCCCACCGCCAGAAAGGCTTGGATCTAACGCGCCGTTGTATGGATATGCTCGAGGCTGTTGCGCAAGAACTGGATGAGCCTATTCGTCTTATCACACCAAAAGAAGACCCATCGCGCGGCTGTCAAGTATCTGTTCAGTTTGAACAGCGTGACCGCACATTTTTTGATGCCTTGCTTGCACAGGGGGTAGTCGCCGATTGGCGCGAACCCGGCACCATTCGCATGGCCTTCATCCCGCTCTATTCCCGCTATTCAGACCTAGCACGGCTTGAGCAAGCACTCCGTAAAACCTTGGCCATCCCGGCCGCTTAACTCCCTATTTGATGAAGCACGTTTCTGTTGTTGGTGCTGGCTTAGTTGGTTCTCTTTGGGCGCTTTTCCTAGCGAAGCGAGGGTATTCGGTGGACGTATATGAACGCAGAAAAGACCCACGTAAGACGGGTGTGGCGGAAGGGCGCTCTATCAATCTTGCCCTGAGTGACCGGGGATGGGCAGCTTTAGAAAAAGTAGGGATTGGGGAGGAAGTTCGTGCCCATGCGATCCCTATGTACCGTCGTGTGATGCATGATGTGGCGGGACAACTTAGTTTTCAACCCTATGGAAAGGAGAACCAAGCCATTTATTCGGTCTCGCGTGGCGGTTTAAATAGGTTGCTCGTAGAAGCCGCTGAAAAACAAGCAGACGTTCGCGTGCACTTTGATCACCGATGTGTAGATGCCGACATTGAGGCAGGTACCGCAACCTTTGAAACGGATCATGGCCCTATTACCTCGAAAGGTTCAGCCTTGTTTGCTACGGATGGCGCATTTTCTAAAGTGCGCGCGCAATTCCAACGAAGAGACCGTTTCAATTACGAACAAGAATACATCGACCACGGATATAAGGAGTTGCATATTCCGCCGGGGCCTGATGGACAACATTTGATGGAGCGTGAGGCCCTCCATATTTGGCCCCGTGGCCAACATATGCTGATTGCTTTGCCCAATCCTGATGGCAGCTTTACTTGTACCCTTTTCTTTCCTATGGAAGGAACTGAAAGCTTTGAGGCTTTGCACAATGCGCAGGTGGCGCGACAATTCTTTTCGGCGCAATTTTCAGATGCCCTGACCCTCATGCCGGACTTTGAAGCCCAATGGGACCAAAACCCTGTTTCCAGCCTGGTTATCATCCGTTGTGCGCCCTGGCATGTCGGGGGCAAAACGGTCCTTTTCGGGGATGCCTCGCATGCCATTGTGCCCTTCTATGGCCAAGGCATGAATTCTGGATTTGAAGATTGTCACGTTTTTGACCGAATTCTTGACGCGCATCAGGACCAATTCGATGCGGCCTTTCTGGCCTTTTCAACCGAACGAAAACCCAATGCAGATGCCATTGCCGAATTGGCCATGCGCAATTTTGTCGAGATGCGTGACCTGACGGGGCAGCCTGAATTTCTTCTTCAGAAAAAAATTGAAGCCGCCTTCAGTGCACGTTACCCAGGCAAGTGGATGCCCCTGTATTCACAAGTGACTTTCTCCCACATCCCCTATGCAGATGCCCTAGCGGCAGGGAAACGCCAGGATGCTATCATGCAAACTGTCATGGCCCGCCCAAACATTGGAGAAATATGGCAAAGTGATGAAGTAATGGAGGCCATTTTAGCCGAATTGGCTTAGGCCTTGTGAAGCGCTGCGCGCACCTTTTTAAACAGGTTGCTTCGGAACACGTAGTCCACCACCGCGGTATCTTCGGATTGCAAGACTTCTTCCATGGTGCCTTCCCATGCTTTTTTTCCCTTTTCTAATAGGATGACATGGTCTCCTATCTCCAGCACTGAATTCATGTCATGCGTATTGATCACCGTGGTCATTCCAAATTCGTGGGTGATCTCATGAATGAGCAGGTCAATGACAATGGCTGTTTCTGGATCTAATCCAGAGTTGGGCTCATCGCAGAATAAATACTTTGGATTCAACACAATGGCACGGGCAATGGCCACGCGCTTTTGCATCCCACCCGAAAGTTCTGCAGGGGTCTTTTGAAAGGCCTCCGGGTCTATGCGCACGCGCTCCAGGCAAAATTTGACACGTTGATCTTTCTCTTCGAGGGTCATATCCGAAAAGAAGTCCAAGGGCAGCCGGACGTTTTCTTCTATGGTCAATGAATTGAACAAAGCCGAACCTTGGAACACCATGCCCATTTCTTGGCGTAGTGCTTTGATTTCTTTTTTACCCATATCGCCTAGAATACGCCCATCAAATGAGATGTGCCCTTCATCCAGGGTATGGAGACCTAAAATGGACTTTAAGAAGACCGTTTTGCCCGAACCGCTGAGTCCAATGATCAAATTGCATTGCCCCACATAAAAGTCCACATCAATGCCGCGCAGAACATGCTGCGCACCAAAAGACTTTTCTAGGCCGCGTACCTGAATCATTGTAGAAGGAGGTTGGTAAGGATGTAATTGAACAAAATGATACTAAAAGACATAGCCACCACGGATTTGGTCGATGCCTTTCCCACTTCTACCGCACCGCCTTCTACGTTGTAACCAAAAAAGGCAGACACCGTCGCAATAATAAAGGCAAAGACAAAGGTCTTGGTCAAGCTGTACACAATATAGAAGGGATTGAAATCCATAAAGTAACCGGATAGAAAGACTTCGGTGTTGACAAGGTTGAGGAAGTCACCAGCATAGTAGCCTCCAACGAGGCCCAAGGCCATAGAGAAGATGATGAGAATGGGATTAAACAATAGGCAAGCCAACAATTTCGGCAGCACCAAATAGGAGGCTGGGTTGATGCCCATCACACGTAAGGCATCCATTTGCTCCGTCACACGCATGTTGCCAAGGGTCGAGGCAATATTGGATCCCACCTTACCTGCGAGGATCAAACTCACAATGGTCGGCGCAAATTCAAGCACAATACCTTCGCGCACGGCGATGGCAATATAGCTATCTGGCAAAAAGGGGTTCTCTAGGTTAATGGCCGTCTGAATGGTGAGTACCGCCCCCATAAAGACGGATATGAAGCTCACTAAGGCGACAGAAGAAAGCCCAAGCAGTTCAATTTCCCGAAAAAAGGACTTACTATACTCCTTCCAGTGCTCCGGTTTGTGAAACACTTCACCCAAAAAGAGGAAGTAACGGCCCAAGCCATCCATGAAGCGGTAAATCATGCCCCGAAAATACGCTAAATTCGGGGCCTTATGCGGACAAAAATATCCTGGGTTCGAGTAGCCCTCTTTCTACTTATCGTGGGAGCCGCCTGTTCATGCGGCACACGTGAAAAATGTGATTGCCCTCATTTTAGCGCCCAAAGCACGGCGGCAACTAGGCTGCAATCAGCATGAAGTCATGGGCGCTGATATCGCCCCGCGTGCCCGAATCCGCCCACCCAAGGCTGGAAAGGGTCCTTCGCGCCTATTCAGGCCAAGTGCGGCTTGCGCCTCCACGGCAGAGTAAGTGGGGGGACTTTCGTTGGCAAGCCGGCAGCCTGAGCCGGATCAGCATCAACCGCGACCTAAATCCAGAAGCCTTCCTCATCACCCTCCTGCATGAATTGGCACACGCCCAAGTGCATGCCTGGGATTCCCAATACCGACTACCACATGGCCTTGAATGGCAGCGGCGTTATAGAGATTTGGTCCAACCATTTCTGGATGATGGCGTTTTTTCTCCTGCCGTTCATCGCGCTCTGTCATTGGGACTACGTCAGCCTAAAGCATCCTGTGGCGCTGACCCTAGGCTACTTAAGGCTCTCCAAGGGACGCAAGAAAACGGACATCCCACCGTCGAGAGTCTACCCGAAGGCAGTCTTTTTACTGTGCGTTCCGGCCGGCAATTCAAAAAAGGCCCCAAGCGAAGAAGCCGCTATTCCTGCACAGAGCTAGGGACAGGTCGTACCTTCGCCGTACATCCATTGATGGAAGTTCACCCAGTGCAAAACGCTTAAAAGAAGACCATGGCGCAATCTCCCTTTTCCAATCCAGCAGTTCAAGTGGCTATGCTCGGTGGCGGCCAACTGGGCAAAATGGTCCTGGCGGAAGCTCGTCGAATGGATATTGGCCTGCGCGTATTAGACCCTTCAGCGGATGCCCCCTGTCGATTGGGCGCACAGACATTTGTTCAAGGGGATTTTCGGGATTGCGACACAGTGGTTCAATTTGCGCAAGGGGCTTCCGCTGTTGCCATTGAGATTGAAACCGTCAACGCCGATGCCCTCGAGATTTTGGAGTCACAGGGTATACCTTGTTTTCCGCCCAGCCATGTTTTGCGCATCATACAGAACAAAATAGCCCAGAAGAATTTTTATGCCGAGAAGGGATTGCCCACCTCTGCATACGCTGAATACCGCAACGTAAAAGACCTAAAGGAGGCCGTCGCCTCTGGGGCACAATCCCTCCCCTTTGTCTGGAAACTGGGGCAAGGAGGGTATGATGGATTCGGGGTACAAGTTGTCCGAGAGGACTCTGACCTTGCTACGCTGCAAGATGGCGGCTGTATTGCCGAAGCCTTGGTCGATATTGCCACCGAAATTGGCGTTGTCGTCGCCCGAAATCGACAAGGTGAAAGTGCTGCATTTCCGCCGGTCGAAATGGAATTTCACCCGACTGCCAACCAGGTTGAATTTGTCGTCTGCCCTTCGCACTTAACTCCAGGAGCTCTGGATGAGGCCATGGCTTTGGCTTTGCGGGTTTCGGATGCTTTTGAAACCCTTGGCTTGCTAGCGGTAGAGCTGTTTTACACCCAACAGGGCGAATGGCTCGTGAATGAAGTGGCACCACGACCCCACAATTCAGGTCATTTGACCATTGAGGGCTGTGCCACTTCCCAATTTGAACAACTGCTTCGCACGCTATGTGACTTGCCATTTGGCGACACGCAGCTGCGCCAACCCGCCGTGATGGCTAATATTGTGGGGGCAGAGGGCTTCAGTGGACCCGTTATTTATGCAGGTATGGACAAAGCGCTCCGCGTCCCTGGAACATCTTTCCATATTTACGGCAAAGCACAAACGCGGCCTTTTCGCAAAATGGGCCATCTTACTGCGGTGGGACCATCGGTAGATATTGCACGGCAACGTGCTGCCGATGCGCGCGATGCCCTTGTGGTCAAAGCCTAGTTGCAACCCCAAAAGGCCTTTGCCTTGTCACTTCATGGAAACCTTTACCTTTGCCCTATGGTTGGAATTATCATGGGCAGCGAGAGCGATTTGCCCGTCATGCAGGCTGCGGCCGATCAGTTGAAGGCCTTTGGCGTTTTGTTTGAAATCACGGTGATTTCAGCACACCGAACACCCGAAAAAATGTTGGAGTATGCCCATAGTGCAGTGGCGCGTGGGCTGAAGGTCATTATTGCAGGTGCCGGCGGCGCAGCACATTTGCCCGGCATGGTGGCAGCGGCTACCCCGCTTCCCGTGATTGGCGTACCTGTTAAAAGCAGTAATTCCCTTGATGGATGGGACTCCATCCTTAGTATTCTACAAATGCCTAAAGGCGTTCCCGTCGCTACCGTGGCCCTCAATGGTGCCGCAAATGCGGGCATCTTGGCCGCGCAAATCTTAGGAACCAGCGATGCCGAACTTCAGCAAAAAATAGCGTTATTTAAAGCAGATATGAAGGCCAACGTCGAAGACATGGCGCGCAATGTGCACGAGAAACAAGGGTAACCGACTTCGCCATTTTCCCCCACGGGGACAGGGACACCCTTAGAGTGCCCTTAAACGGGCCACCAAAACTTCCTTTTTTCGGTTGGCCACGGGTACATGGCTATCATCTTCTAAAATAACATAGCCTCCTTCTGCGGTGACATAGCGTTTGACGCAATCCATGTTCACCAGATGGGATTTGTGAATCCGTTCAAAATGATGCGGCGTCAACAAGCCCTCATATTCTTTTAGGGTACGTGAGGCCAGTAACTTTTTCCCTCCGCGTAGAAAGAACTGGGTATAGTTGCTGGTAGATTCACATCGCAGAATATCTTGGATGCGCAACACGTGCATTCCTTCACTAGAAGCGATGACGAGTTTTCGGTCCCGCTCTTTTAGATGGCCCACCAAGACCCCTAAGCGCGGTGCCGATGGGCTGTCTTGCTCCACCTTTCTGACCGCCTTCACCAATTCCTCTGGATCCACTGGTTTGAGGAGATAATCCAGCGCTGAAAATTTGATCGCACGCAAAGCATAGGCATCATGCGCTGTGACAAAGACCACTGCACCATTCCACTCCGGCTCATCCGTTGAGAGTTTTTCTAACAGATCAAAGCCTAACTCCCCTGCTAAGTGAATATCCAAAAAAAGCATTTGGGGTTTGTGGCCCAAGAGGAGTTCCCAGGCTTCATCCACGGTTGACGCTTCATAAATGGGCGAAACTTCCGGGCAGAATAGGTTCAGTTTGCCTTGAAGCGCTTTACGGCTTTGGGCTTCATCATCGAGTATCAGTGCAGTTATGGCCATAGCAACAAGTTAGTCCAACCCATCCCATTCTTGCATAAGCGGTAGCACAAGCGTAACGCGCGTTCCTTCATTCAAATCCTCCACCTTCACGCTATGGACTTTCCCCGTCTCCAATTGAAGGGCTTGCAACCGGCTTTCGAGCACATGAGTAGCCATCGAACGCTTTTTGCCCTCGTCCCCGGATTTTTGCTGACGAGAAACCACACGCCCAATTCCATTGTCTTCTACCTGAATATAGAGCGCATTGCCATGTGGTGTTTGGCTCATAGACAGTTTTAAAACCCCCAAGGCCTCCCCGGGCTTCATTTTGGGTCGGAGGCCATGAAGAATCGCATTTTCAACTAAGGGCTGAATAAGCATGGGTGGAATACGTACAGAAGCCAGATCTAGCCCTTCTTCCATTTGCAAAACATATAGAAACCCTTGATCAAAGCGCATCTGTTCTAGGGCGATATAATTCTCCAAGGCATTTTTCTCTCTTTCCAAAGACACATAAGCTTCCTCTGCATTTTCGAGGGTATAGCGCATCAGTTTGGAAAACTTATTTAAGTAGGTGACCGCTTCCTTGGGCTGTTTTTGTAGCACAAATGCTGAGATGGATTCCAGTGCATTAAAGGTGAAATGCGGATTCATCTGTAACCGCAAGGCCATCCTTTCCAACTGGGCTTTTTCTCTTTGCCATGCCCTACGATCCCGTAACCGGCGGTAACCAAAATAGCTCAAAAGCGACATGAATAGCAAACCCATTCCAAGTACCGGAATCCAATACTCAGGACGTTTCCAGGCTGCGGGAAGCACCTCAATGATCATGCTGGGTTGCCCCCAACGTTCTGCGTTGGGCAATTCTGCTTTGAAACGGACGGTGTAGCGTCCCGCGCGCAAGCGGTCCAAGACGAGGCGTCGGGCATCCCCAAGATTGACCCAATCCCCGTCATTGATTTGATAGGAGATTGAAATCCCTGCGCCTGCAGCGGGCAACCCACGGAAGCCCACACGCAATACGACTGGGTCATTTTCTTTCTTGGTCCTTCGCTCTACCCCCCAAATCAAAAGCGCTGGTGGTAGCGCTTTGCCCACCGAACGTGGAGAAGCCTCCAAAGCCAAGCCAAATACATCTTTCACCCAATGCGGATCCGTTTCAGGATTTTGCTTGGGTTCAGGCCCAAGCCAAGGAACAAAAACCGAGGTCAATCCTGGCTTTTTAGCAGCGACCCAGCCTGCTAGCGTCCGCACAAACAAGGTGTCTCCGGCTGACCGAAGGTCCTGCACCCATTCTTTGACCGCGGTGGATTGCCATTTGCCTTTGATCAGCATTTGCAATCCAAATTCCCCATAGGCCCAAGCGCCCAATGAGGTTGACAAGCCCGTCACGAGCCCCGGCCCTGGCTTTGGAAGGGAGTGAATGCGCTTCGGCCCCACGGCAAATACGCCTTCAGGGGTAGAAACCCAGCAGGAATCGGCCCCTGCTTCAGCTAACTGCGCAATCATGCCCATTCTATAAGGCAATGTGCGTAGATCAAACCAACGTTCAGGTTGATCAATGCGTATCAAGCCTTTTTCCGTGGCAATACACAGACCTCCTGCATCTGAGGCCATCCCATGGCGCAAAGCGTTTAAGGCCAATCCCCCTTGGGTGTAGAGCCGTAAGGCGGCACCATCCTGTCGGACATACCATAAACCTGATTCTCCGATGAGCCACGTATTTTCACCGTCTGCGGTAACTACATGACTTTGATACCCTTGAACCTCTGGCGCAATCAGTGTCCACCCTTCTTCGGACAACCATTTGAGGCCTTTTTGGGTAACGGCCAACCAACCTTGTCCCAAAGGCATGGCAGAAGAAACGGGTTCATCCAGCATTTGTGTCCACATGCCTGTTGGACTGCGCATCCACAAGCCACTTTCGGAGGCAATGAGAAGAATACCTTCCTTCTGGATGATTTGAAAAGCGCCCTGCAGGCCAGGTATTTCCTCTTCCTTCCAGTCTTCTTGACTAACCAGTCGGTAGTATAGGTGAGATGTCGTTAAGGCATAGATGCGCCCCATCCCCGTATTTAGTAAATCCACACAATGATCTTCTGGGAAGGAAATAGACTCCCAGGCCTTTCCTTTCCATGCATACACCCCTTTGCCCGCAGCAAGCCAAAATTTGGGTCGCACCAAGGTCAGGGCGGTGTAATAGACTTCGTCATCCGATTTTTCAGGTGGCTTATCCATTCGGATAAAGCGCTCACCATTATGCCGAAGAATACCCGCATTTTCTGTCGTTGCCCAGATTAATCCATTGGTATCCAATTCCATATCGGTAATAAGGTAGGACTCACGCGCATCGAGCATGGGTTCTGCCACAATCGCATATAGCGGGGCTTGCGCCTGGAGATTCCAGGCGGTGTAAAAGATCGCTGCAAAGAGGAGCGTTTTGCGAAGCATTCCGTGAAAATACCTCGTTTTTTTGGATGCGTGATTTACGGGGTGAAATGCTTGTAATCGTTCATCTCCAATTATAGACTGGGGATGGCCGCTCTTTACACCGTGCAATGGTTCATACTCCTCTTTCCCCTCCCCCTGCTAGCGCAGTTTCAAGTGGAACCTTGGCGGCCCTGGTCTCTTCCATCCGCCACATGGCGCCTCTCCATAGAGCAAAGCGGACCAAGACCTGGATGGACCGCATTGGGAGCCAGTATGCAAGGCCCAAAATGGGCCTTGCATACCCTTTTAAGTCCATATGGGCAACCCTATGTCGCAGGTCTTGCCAGGCTTTCATTGGGTTACGGCAAACATCTACAAGGCGGTTGGGGTGTCGAAAGTGGGATGCCCCACCTATATTTATCCTACCAGCAAGTGGTTGGTCCGTCTACCCAGATCGAAGCGCGTATCCGCAGTTCTACGACAGCCTTCTGGAGTGGCCTTTTACAGGTGCAACAACTGACCGAGAATGGCTGGACCTTATCCGTTACGGCCATCCGAAATCCTCTAGGAGAGGTAGAGTGGGTATTGGGTGGGCGACCGATGGGGCATGCCCATTTTCGTGGGGTTTTTGTCAGCACAAGCGGTCGATGGCGCGTCATATGGGAAAGGCGCAATGGGCGCATCTGTTTTGGTTCTGGGCCTTATTTTTCCAACTGGATGGGACTCTATGGGGACAATCTTCCCCCTGGGTAGATAGTGCCCTGCATCGGTATGAACAAACCTATCCCTACAGTACGCAGGAGGACAAAGATTCGATCAGCGCCCTTTTAAGGCAATGGAAGTCTCAGCCCGCGTATATCAATCTCTGGCCAAGAGAAGCGCTAGAACGCATTCCCTTTCTTTCGCCCTCGTCTGCCTTTTTATTGGCGCGCTATTTGGCGGAAGAGGGCGCCTTGATTGACGTCGCAGAATGGGAGGCTATGGCGTTGGATGCGACAGAGCGCCAATGCTTTGAACATTTCTTTGCCGTCGGGTATCCCCAGCTGGGAACTGCCTCTGCACCTAAAACCCTTTGGCTCGGTGCACAATACCATAGCGATGGATTTCAGCCTTGGGTGCAATGGCGCGATATCCTTTGGAAAAACTGGGAGAAGGTGGGATGGGAAACAGGGAGAGCCCAATGGGAAACAACCCGGGCTCCCTGGTTGACTTGGCGTCAGCCGCGCTACCAAATGGGCTTTCATCCACAACGCGGTGGTTACCTCAGGGGGGCATTTCCATGGACCCGCAGGCAAGGGGCGAAAAGTTGGCATCTAGGTGCCTGGTATGTGGATAATCAAGGAGGGCTTTGCCTTTTCTATCTAAGGCCCAGGTGGCAAATGCACAGTGCCTTTTCTACCTCAGCGGATGTTGGCCTGCACGTAAAGCATCTTTGGCCCTCTGGGGCAAATGTAGAAGGGACCTTCGCGTTTATGCCGCATGCCCCTGCGCGCGTTTGGACCCCTTGGCGGAAACCTGAAGGGATCCGTGGCGCCTTTCCCTTTCAGCGCGGATGGCTGCTTCTGAGCGCCGATGAAGACGATGGGACATGGCACTATCAGGGCAAATGGATGAGTTTTGGGGTTGCCCGAAAAGCAACGGCCATCCGCTATGAAAGCGTTGCCCAGCTTGGCAAGGGTTGGACGGGTTATACGTACTTCCAATGGGCAAAAAATGGCGCCCAAAGTGCTGTTTTGCGCTGGGAAGGAAACGTCCGAGAGGGAACCCTTAGCACGGCCTTTGGATTCCACCAGCAAGGGCATGACCCATGGGCTACCCGAAGTCCAATCCCTATGTCAAAACAAGGAGGCTATACCCTTTTGCAATGGCGCGGTTCTTTCCCCCATGCGCATGGGCTTCAGCATATTTTTGCTCGATTTACCATTGAACCCGATGGAGCCACGATCTCAGGCGGCTACGCGTTCCAGTTTTTCCAGAAACCAGGATAACTTTTAGCCACCGCGGACTCACCCCTCCAATCCAGGGCTTGTTCTAATCCGATCAAGGCCCAGAAAAATGCCATTCTATGGTCATCCAAAGCATCAACCACTAGGGATTCCTCCTTGGGTACCCAGTCCTTTGCATCAAACTGTAATGAACTAGTATCACTGGACACGTCCCTAAGGCCTAAGGTCTTCAGGGCCGCAACCATGGCTTGCAATCGCGGGATTTCCTTCGCATCAAGGGTATTCAAGCCGGTGAAATGCGCTTCACGACGCATAAGCAGCGCCGCTGCCACTAAGGGTTGCGCAAGGTCTGGACAGTCTTTCAAATCCAATTGAATCGCCTCTCTGGGCCGGCTAGGTAATCCTCTAATAACAAGACTTGAACCCTCATATGCGGCACTAAATCCTAAGACAAGACCCCAATTTGCCCAACAGGCATCGCCCTGCAAAGAGCAACGCGTAAGACCCTCAAGGGCAATAGATTCACCTGCGCAAGAAGCACGCAAAGCCCAGACAATGGCTGAACTCCAGTCCGCTTCTACTGGCCATTCTGGATCGGCCATCACGGCTTTGGTCATCTTAACGTAGGGTGCGCTCACCGCATCCCCCATCAAGGTTAGTTCTAAAGGGTTTGCCATTAAGGGAGCAATCAAATACAAGGCGGAAATAAACTGAGAACTCACGCTTGCATCAACCGCAACCTTGCCCCCTTCTAGTTTAACACCTTCAATATCCCACGATCCATCCTTTCGCTGGTTTATGACTGCGCCAAGTGAGCGAAGTGCCTCGACCAGCGGCATAATCGGACGTACTAACAAGCGCGGTGTACCAGTTAAGTGGATTTTCTTCCCTTCTTGCGCGGCCCAGAAGGCCATACCAAAACGAAAGCCCGTCCCTGCTGCGCCCGCATCGCCATTTCCTTGGAGCACCCGGTACATCCCCAGCATATCTTCTGACCACGAGGTATCTGGACTCGGCAATGGTTTTCCCTCGACTGCAAACGTGACGAGGGTTCTGTTGGCAAGGCTTTTAGAAGGAGGAAGTTGAATGTGCAGCATAGGCTTCGAATGCATTTTTTATTGCAGACAGGGGAACCGGCACAAGGGCCACAGGGTTACCAGGTGAGGTGGGTAACGCCAGGATGATTTGTCCGCTTTGATTTTTTTTATCCCCTACCAAACGCTTCGTAACATCTGGGGGGGGGGCGAGCGTTTCAGGCCACCATTGGTCAACGGCATTGCGCAGTTTTTGGGCATCTGAAGGGGAGGAAATACCCATGGATTCTGACAGAAAGGATTCCATCCAAAGGCCTGCGGCTACCGCATCCCCATGTAAACAACTAGGACCTAACGCAGCTTCTAGTGCATGCCCCATCGTGTGCCCGAGATTGAGCGCCTTACGTTTTGCCCCTTGTTCAAAGGGGTCTTCCGCCACATGATGCATCTTGACAGCCATGAGCGTTGGCAGCAAAGCCGCTACCTGTAACCAATCTTTGATGGCACAGGCTTCTGCCCAAAGGTCACCCCCTGCCAAATACGCATGTTTGAGGCATTCCGCCCAACCCGCACGCCAATGTTCTTCGGGCAGGCTGTCCAATGCCGGGGGCCACACATAGATCCCTTGACTTACGGCAAAGCTACCCGCCAAATTTTTGTACCCTCCTACATCAATTCCGGTCTTTCCGCCTAGACTCGCATCGACCATGCCCAGCAAGGAAGTGGGCAACGCGATATGGTCAATGCCACGCATATACGTACTTGCCAAAAAACCCCCTAGGTCGGTAACGACGCCACCGCCTAAAGAAATCAGCAAGGTTTTGCGGTCTGCCCCATTTTCTAACAAGGCAAGCCAAAGTTGTTGAAGGATGTCAACGGATTTGCTCTCTTCTCCTGGGTCTATCTCCAATACAAACGAGGTCCCGAGGGATTCTAACTCTGCCAACATGCGTGGCAAACACGCTTCATGCACATGACTATCGGTCAAGATGCCCACTGAGGTGTATGACGCCCGATGTTGGGCAAGCCACGCATCCAATTCGGATAAGGCATCCTCTCCTACATAAACGGGCCCAAAAGGACTGTCCCAACATTGCATGGGACAAAGGTCGGAAAATTCGTCGGGATGACCGTGGAGGCTTGTGACTGAAGTATCTTTGATCACGCACACAACCCGCCTTGGAATGCCTTTAAATTTCCGCGACACGGCCATTGCCTTTCAGTCGCATTCTGACGCCTCTTTAAGCCGAAGCTACCTTCTATTCCGAACGTTAGCATCCCCTTCCTTGGTTAAGGTTGGTAAGACCATGACGATGTGGGCTTTAGCCTTGAAGCTCCCCATTAAAGGCATCATTCGAAAGACTGTTTTTAGACAGTTTTGTGGTGGCGAAACTGTCGCAGATTGCCAAGCCGTTGCGCAGCACAATTGGACCTTAGGTGTAGGCAGTATTTTGGATTATTCAGTCGAAGGACAAACGGACAAAGAAGCCTATGAAAAAACGGTGGACATGACGCTGCAAACGCTTGCCATGGCTGCCCATGAGGCCAGTATCCCTTTTGGGGTATTTAAAGTTACGGGTATCGCAGATACCCGAATGCTCGAAAAAGTTAGTGCACGCCATCCATTGAACGAAGATGAAGCCATTGCATGGGAACGCACGCAGGCACGCGTTGACCGCATTTGTGCCTTTGCCCATAAAGTAGGCGTGCCCGTGATGCTTGACGCCGAAGAAACATGGATTCAAGACGCCATTGACCAGCTTGCCCTCACAGCCATGGCCGCCTACAATAAAGAAAAAGTGGTGGTCTACACGACGGTGCAATGTTACCGGACAGAGCGGCTTGCAGCCCTCAAGAAAATGTACCAAGATGCCCAAGCTCAAGGCTATGTATTGGGCGTCAAATTGGTGCGTGGAGCCTATATGGAAAAAGAACGCGCGCGCGCCAAAGAACGTGGTCTCCCCTCTCCCATTCAGCCCAATAAAATGGCAACCGACCAAGAATTTGATGCTTGTGTTTCTTTTATGCTGGAAGCTATCGGGAGACCCGAGCAGCCTAGCAACATGGCCTGTATGATCGGTTCACACAATGAAGAAAGTGCAGCATCTGCTGCAGCGGTGCTCAGCGCCAAAGGCTGGACCCCAGGACAAGCCCCTGTCTGTTTTGCCCAACTTTATGGCATGTCTGACCACATCAGTTTTGTTATGGCCCACCAAGGGCATCAGGTTGCAAAGTATTTGCCTTTTGGCCCTATCGAAAAAGTGATGCCGTATCTGTTCCGTCGAGCCGAGGAGAACACTTCGGTGAAGGGGCAAACAAGCCGTGAATTGACCCTTATTCAGATGGAGCGTAAGCGCCGAAAAGCAAATAGAAAATCAACGTAATATGCGGAGCGAAAGCAGGACCACGGTGTCCTCACGGCGCTCCCAAATGCCCTCAAATACTTGGTCTTTCCAATCCAAGTTGATAGGATAGCGTGAATATTGCAGGCTGTCCACACGTGTGGTCACTTGCGCATCTGAAAAGCGAATGTTTCCGCGCATAAGGAAGGCCTTAAACATCGCAGAGTCCGGTGTGTCCGTTTTTTTCCACAAAGCAGAAGCCTCAGGCGATACAACCCAATGAGATTGATCATGCATATCGACCAGCACGCGATTGTTCGGTAGATAGGTGCACTGAAAATCTCGGCCGGAGAAAAAGAAATAGGCTAAAATGGTTCCTAAGCCTAGGCCAAAAGCGTACCAGGCGATGCGTTGCCAAATATTCATAAGAGGAGTTCCAAATCGGTAAAGGGAAGGTCGAAGGGTTCGGCAAGTTCGCGATGGGTCACAATGCCGCGGTAAAGGTAGACCCCCGCACGCCAGTGTGGACGCTTTAGGAGCGCCTCATCCCATCCGCCATCATCACTCAATGCTTGCAAGAAGGGGCTCGTCAGGTTGTTTAGGGCAAACGAGGCGGTTCTTGCTACCCGCGATGCTAAATTGGGCACACAAAAATGTGTTACCCCATGTTTCGAATAGACAGGGGCATCCCAAGTAGTGACTTCGCTAGTCTCAAAACATCCTCCATGGTCAATACTGACATCCACAATGACCGAACGTGCTTTCATTTGCGCCACCATTTCGTCGGTGACAATCACAGGGGTCCGGCCATTGACCGGACGCAAGGCGCCAATGGCCACATCACATCGGCTCAGCGCTTTGGTTAGAATTTGAGGCTGAAGCGTGCAGGTGTATACATCTTGCCCAACCA
>LICG01000028.1 GCA_001438205.1 Cryomorphaceae bacterium BACL7 MAG-120322-bin74 | reverse complement strand
AAGTCTGGCTTAGAGGTTGTCGCGATCAATGACCTTACCAACACGGCCACCTTGGCTCACCTGCTGAAGTATGACTCGGCGCATGGTAAATTTCCGGGTACCGTTACACATACGCCCAATAGCCTGATTGTGAATGGCAAAGAAATCATCATTACGGCCGAGCGCAACCCCGCAGATCTTCCATGGGGCAAAATGGAGATTGACATGGTCATTGAGTCTACCGGTATCTTCACGTCAAAAGAGCAATTAAGCCTGCACTTGACTGCCGGAGCCAAAAAAGTAGGCCTCTCAGCACCCGCAAAAGATGATGTAAAAACCATCGTTCTTGGCGTTAACGACCACTTACTTACCCGCGACGACCTTGTCTTTAGCAATGCTTCTTGCACCACCAACTGCTTGGCTCCGATGATGAAAGTTTTGAACGACAAGTTTGGTATTGAAAAAGGCTACATGCTGACGGTACACGCCTACACCAACGACCAGAAAATTCAAGATGCCCCGCACAGTGATTTGCGCCGTTCACGTGCTGCCGCAGTATCTATGATCCCTACCACTACCGGTGCTGCTAAGGCTGTTGGCCTTGTTCTACCTGAAGTAAAGGGCAAACTAGATGGCTACGCAATTCGCGTCCCAACCATTACCGGCTCTGCTACCGATGTCACTTTGATCCTGTCACGTGATGTGACCAAAGAAGAAATTAATGCTGCGATGAAAGAGGCGGCGGATACCTACTTAAAAGGAGTGATGGAATACACGGAAGACCCAATTGTCTCTGCAGACATCATTGGGAATCCTCATTCATGTATTTTTGACGCCGGAATCACATCAGCCAATGGGAATCTTGTTAAAATCATGGGCTGGTATGACAACGAGGCTGGGTACTCTGCACGTATGGCAGACATGACCGAGCGCTTTGTAAACCTCTGATCAGATAACTGCCCTATGATCATCATTGTTGAGAGCGGCTCCACAAAGGCCGATTGGATATTATTAGACGGCCACGGCCGAGAAATGAAACGTTGGTCCATCATGGGCTTCAACCCTTATTTCCATTCTTCAGCCACGGTGGCACAAGTCCTCAACAACCACCCCGAAATTCCCTCCTATGCCCCAAATGTGGAGCAGGTTTGGTTTTATGGCGCCGGTTGTTCCTCTGAAAAGCTGAATTCGGTCATCCAGAATGGCCTTTCTTCTGTATTTAAGCGCGCAGACATTCACGTAGACCATGATTTAAAAGCCGCTGCCTTTGCCACTTACAATGGCGAGCCACATATTGCGTGTATTCTCGGTACCGGGTCTAATTCATGCTTCTTTGACGGACAGAACATCCGCGAAGAGGTGCCCGCTTTAGCCTATGTGTTGGGGGATGAGGGTTCGGCTAGCTATATCGGAAAGCGCCTCGTGGCTGACTTTATTTATAAGCGGATGCCTTCCAATCTATTAGAGGCCTTCCTTGCGCAGTATAAAACGGACAAGGAGGAAATCTTCCATCATGTCTACCATCAGCCACACGCAAACGTTTACCTCGCATCCTTTTCGCGGTTTGCGGGCGACCATGCCGACGATCCTTATATTCAGGGTATCGTCCGTGAGGGCTTCATGAAGTTCATTGAGATTCATGTTTGCTGTTTTGAAGAGGGGAAGAAGGGCGCCCCTGTCAACTTTGTGGGATCTGTTGCCAAAGCTTTTGAAGGGCTACTGAAAGAGAGCTGTGATTCCCTTGGTGTAACCTATGGCCGCACACAGGCCAAGCCTGTTAATCGACTTGTTGAGTACCATCTCAATGTGCTCCGCGTCCTGGACAAGGCCGCTTCCGCATGATTCGGGGATTCCTTTTTGACTTAGACGGGGTCATTGTTGACACCGCCAAATTTCATTTTATTGCCTGGCAGCGGATGGCCGCTGTGCTCCATATCCATTTTGGCCAGAAAGAAAATGAGCAGTTAAAGGGGATTTCGCGCGAGGAATCCTTAGATCGAATCCTCCACTGGGGTGGCATCACGCTTCAGCAAGAGGAAAAGCAGCATTGGATGGACCAAAAAAACGCTTGGTATCTTGAATGTGTCGCCAAAATGGGTCCAGAAGAGATCTTACCTGGTGTCGCTTCCTTTTTACGGGAGGCGCGAAAACAAGGGTTTTCCATTGCCCTTGGGTCTGCCTCCAAGAATGCCGTGCCCATTTTAGAACAAACCGGCCTTTTAAGCGCCTTTGACCAAATTGTAGACGGGACCGTTGTCACTACCTCCAAACCCGATCCGCACGTTTTTTTGGAGGGGGCGCGTCGCCTGGGCTTGGCCCCAGAACAATGCCTTGTATTTGAAGATGCAGAAGCGGGCATAGAGGCGGCGCACAATGGGGGCATGCGCAGCATTGGCGTGGGCGACCCGAACGTCCTTCACCGCGCGCACCGCGTCATCCAATCCTTCAAAGAGATTCCCGACCCGAGCGCACTGATCCATACCTTGTAACACAACCCGATTCCCCCCTTGATGAAGCCGCATATTGATCCCCATCCCTGGAAACTCACCGAATCCGTTTGGAATCCCGAACATCAGATACTTTCTGAGTCACTATTTGCCCTAGGCAATGGCCGGATGGGGCAGCGTGCCAACAATGAAGAAGGATTTTCAGGCAAAACCCTTCAGGGTAGCTACATCGCGGGGGTGTATTATCCCGACAAGACCAAAGTGGGCTGGTGGAAAAATGGCTATCCAGAATATTTTGCCAAAGTCTTGAATGCGGTCAATTTTACCGGATTTCATATTGAAATAGACGGGGAATCTTTAGACTTGGCAAAGGCAAAAAGTGTGCAGGCTTTTCACCGTGAATTGGATATGCAGCATGGCCTCTTGCGCAGAACTTTTTCTGCCACCCTGCAGAATGGACATGTCGTGCACGTCGTTGCAGAACGCTTTCTGAGTATCGTAATGGATGAAGTCGCTGCCATGCAACTGACGCTAAGCACGAATCTACCGGCCCAGATTGTCGTACGCCCCTTTGTGGACTTTAACGTGGTCAATGCGGACACCAACTGGGACGAAACGTTTTGGGCCCCCCAAGGACAGGGAAGCCAAGACCTAACAGGCTTTGTATATGCCAAAACCAAGAAATTAGACTTTCATGTCGCAGCCGCCATGCACACGCAGTGTATGGATCAACAGCAAACCCCGATAGCAGGGGAGGCACATAACAAGGAAGCCTACGCAGAAACCCGTTTTGCCTTTACCAGTGTTGCTGAGCAATCGTATACCGTCCACAAATATGTCGGGGTCGTCAGCTCCTTGAATGCCGATCCAGCTGAAGTCGTACAGCGTGCACAGCGTCAGGCAGAAAGCGCCAAAGAAAAGGGATATTCCGATCTGCGCCAGGCACAGTGCGATGCTTGGGTGGCCAAATGGGCCCTTGCGGATATCCAGATTGATGGGGATGTTTCCGCACAACAGGGGATTCGATTCAACATCTTTCATTTGTTACAAACCTTTACCGGGGTGGATGCACGCCTGAATATTGGCCCCAAGGGCTTTACAGGCGAGAAATATGGGGGATCCACCTACTGGGATACTGAGGCGTATTGTTTGCCCTTTTATATGGCCTCTACCGCCCCACGCGTCGCCAAGAATTTGCTCATCTACCGCTACAAACAGCTAGGAAAGGCCATCGAAAATGCCGAAAAGCTGGGCTTTACGGATGGTGCAGCGCTCTATCCTATGGTCACCATGAATGGTGAGGAGTGCCACAACGAATGGGAAATCACGTTTGAAGAAATTCACCGCAACGGCGCAATAGCCTACGGCATCTACAATTATATCCGGCACACCCAGGACCGCGGCTACCTTGCAGAAGGCGGGCTAGAGGTCCTATTGGCCATTGCCCGCTTCTGGGCACAGCGTGTTAACTGGAGTGATGCACACGAAAAATTTGTGATTCTAGGGGTTACGGGACCCAATGAATACGAAAACAATGTCAACAACAACTACTACACCAACTTTATGGCGGCGTGGTGTTTGGAATACGCGGCAGAATCTGCCCAATGGCTGGCCCAAGAGCAACCGAATGCGTTTGCAAAAATCGCTGCAAAAATCCTCTTAGAGGAGGACGAATTAGAAACGTGGGAAGCGATTCGAGAAAACCTCTATTATCCCTACAGCGACGAACACCAAGTCTACTTGCAACAAGATGGCTTCCTGGACAAGGAACTCATCCCGGTGAAAGAGCTCGATCCCG
This sequence comes from Cryomorphaceae bacterium BACL7 MAG-120322-bin74, assembly GCA_001438205.1. Taxonomy (GTDB): domain Bacteria; phylum Bacteroidota; class Bacteroidia; order Flavobacteriales; family Schleiferiaceae; genus TMED14. The sequence goes on along the minus strand of LICG01000028.1, from coordinate 17,269 downwards.
CACAGCGCCCGATCAACCAAAAATGGAGCTGGGACCGCATCCTGCGCTCGTGCTATATCAAGCAAGCGGACACTTTGCAGGGCATGTTCTTCTTTGAAGACAGAACGCCTTTGGACGTCCTCAAGCGCCATTTTGATTTTTACGAGCCTCTCACCGTTCACGAAAGCTCTTTAAGTCCTTGTGTTCATGCCGTCTTAGCTAGCCGCTTAGGATATACTCAAAAGGCCTATGATTTATACTTGCGCACGGCACGCCTAGATCTGGATGATTATAACAACGAAGTACACCAGGGACTGCATGTCACCGCTATGGGGGGCACCTGGATGTCGGTTGTCTATGGATTTGGTGGAATGAAAATCGTAGGCGAAGACCTTCACTTTGAGCCCTGCCTACCGCAACAGTGGTCGCTTCTCTCCTTCCATATGCGTTGGCGCGGAGCCTTGTTACAGGTTCGCATCTCCCCAAGTGCGCTCACAATTGAACACAAAGACGGGCCAGAGATCACTTTTTATATCGAAGGGAAGCCGCATGCTTTGACCTGTTGTCAAACATTTAAACGTTAAATCACCCCCTTGATGAAAAACGTTTTTACCCCCTTATTTGTCTCCCTTTTTGCCGCTACTCTTTGGAGCTGTGGAAGCCCTTCCCTTCCCATTGGCGAAGAAGATGCCGGATTGGGGTTTCGCCCCATTCAATTACTTGAGGGGGAGACAAAGTTTTACCTCCATGACTATGTATTATCGGATGTAGAATCCGTTGATTGGCCCGAGGGATTGACTGCCCAACATCAAGCCGATTCGGGCATCTATCGCATTTCGGGCAAAATGAAGCAGCCCCTTGGTGTCGTTACCCTGCACGCAGCTGGGGGCGAATACAGTGTCTTACTCAAACAAAGCATGACGCAGCCCGTGTCTTTCACCTTTGGGCCCGCCTCTGACAGTCTTCGCGTGTACCTCTTTGGGTCATTTAACAACTGGAACCGCGGCGCTACCTCCATGGGCTTTGTCCCCGATTCTGGCAACCCCAAAGTGGGACAATACACCGCAACCCTCCCTTTGCCCGCAGGATCCTACGACTATAAATTCATGGTGAATGGGCAAGAACGACTCCATCCAACACAGCAAGATGCCCTAGTTCCCAATGGTTTTGGAAGCTTTAATCATCATCTTGAGGTGACCCTGCCTGGCATATCCTGCGCGCCCCTTAAAGCGCTCCAGTTAGGCGATGGTTGGGCCGACGATGACCCCGTTTCTTTTGTGCGACTAGACAGTCTACCTGCAGAGCAAGAAGTTCTCGCTTTCTGGAATACCTATGCCCTTCCCCCAAGCGCTATAGAACGACAAGACAACGGCGAAGTATGGGTGTATTTGCCCAATGAAGATGCTTGGAACGTGCGCAATCACCTGCATGTACACGCACACAATGGAGTACACATCAGCAATGAAGTTCTTCTTCCTTTTTCGCAACATCAATTGATCCAAAACACCTCCGCCCTCAACCGTAGCGACTGGGAGGCCTCCACGCTCTATTTCATGATGGTGGACCGTTTTGTGGATGGCGACGCTAGCAATAATGCCCCCTTAAAACGTGCCGATGTACTTCCTCTAGCAGACTACATGGGAGGGGATGTGGCGGGCGTGACCCAAGCTGTAGAGGCTGGTTATTTTGAGGATTTTGGATTCAACACAGTCTGGTTGTCCCCCATTGGCCGAAACCCTGAAGGGGCCTATGGATTATGGAACAAGGGGGGCGTGACCACACGCTTTTCTGGCTACCATGGCTACTGGCCCACCTCTGCCAAAAAATTAGACCGCCGCATGGGGAGCCCTGAGCAACTGCACGCGCTCTTATCCGAAGCCCATGGACGCAACATGAATGTCCTATTAGACTATGTTGCCAATCATGTTCACCTAGATCATCCCGTTTATAAAGAACACCCGGATTGGGCCACTTCCCTATACTTACCCGACGGCAGCCTCAACACGGAGCGTTGGGATGAACATCGGCTGACCACGTGGTTTGACACCCATTTACCCACCTTGGATTTGCGCCGACCCGAAGTCGTGGAGCCCATGACCGATTCTGCCCTGGTATGGATGACAGAATTTGGAATCGATGGCTTCCGACATGACGCCACCAAGCATGTAGATCTGCTCTATTGGAGGACCTTAACCAAAAAGTTAAAACAGCAAAATACATCGGGTCAGCGTCTCTATCAAATTGGTGAAACCTATGGCTCTCCAGACCTCATTGCCAGCTACCTCGGTTCGGGCATGATGGACGCGCAATTTGATTTCAACTTTTATGATGCCGCCGTGCAATATTGTGCTGACTTAGGGGCTGATGCGCAGCGTATGGCTAGCGTACTTCAAAATAGTCTAGAGATCTATGGCTACCACCATTTGATGGGCAACATTTCGGGCAACCAGGATAAGCCCCGCTTCATTTCTTTAGCGGACCGAAGGGTTTCCCCCGATGAGGACACTAAGTTGGCGGGATACACCCGAAACATTCAAGCAGGGGATACCATTGGGTACCAGCGTTTGGCCCTACTTCATGCCCTCAACCACGCGGTCCCAGGTGTGCCCGTGGTGTATTATGGTGATGAGTATGGGATGGCTGGAGGCAATGATCCTGACAATCGCCGTTTTATGAAGTGGTCAGATTACACCCCCGCAGAGCAGCAGCTTCGCATGCGTACGCAAGAAATCGTTCAGGCCCGAAAAGGCAATATGGCCCTCTGCTATGGTTATACCGAAGTCTCTTGCCCAACCCCGGATGTACTCATTGTCCATCGACAATTCCTTGACCAACATGTTTGGGCCATTTTTAACCGCGGCAATACCCCTTATATCCATCCCCTAGAAAAGGATGTCACGCGACTGGCCGGAAGCGCAACGCTCGGCACTGCGCAAGCCAGCATTCCTCCCGTTTCCTTTGTTTACCTTCAACACTAACCCTTTGATCTCATGAAACACCTTCTTTCCATTGCAGCCGCAGCGCTGATTTTGGCTAGCTGCACCCAGCCCGAAACGGTCATGGATGCCCCGCATGCCTTTCACCCGGAATGGTCCAAAAATGCCAACATGTATGAGGTGAATGTCCGTCAATACACCCCCGAAGGGACCTTTGCTGCCTTTCAGGCACACTTACCCAGGCTCAAAGAGATGGGCGTGGATATCCTATGGTTTATGCCTTTACAGCCGATCGGTGAAAAAAATCGCAAGGGGGAACTTGGCTCTTATTATTCGATCAAAGATTACACGGCCATCAATCCTGAATTCGGCACGGAAGACGACTTCCGTAGCCTTGTGGATCAAGCCCACGAAATGGGCTTCCATGTTATTATTGACTGGGTTCCTAACCACACTGCTTGGGACCACCCTTGGATGACAGAGAGCCCTGAGTTTTACTATACAGATCCAGAAACGGGCCAAATCTCCAATGGCCGAGATGACCATAACAATGCAACGGACTGGACGGACGTAGCCGAATTAGATTATAGCAACCCTGCTATGATGGAGGGACAACGGCAAGCCATGATCTGGTGGTTAGACCATTTTCATATTGATGGTTTTCGGGTTGATATGGCGGGTGGACAAACACAAGAGTATTGGACCGAAACCATCCACCACCTACGCGGCCACAGTCCTGAAATTTTCCTTTTGGCAGAATCCGAATACTTCTACCTACATGACTGTCGATTTGATGCCACCTATGGCTGGGAATTTCATCATTTGCTGAACAATGTGGCCGGAAAAGAGGCCGATGTTGTCACGTTGGATACCTACCTAACTAAGCAAAAAAAGAACTTCCCCTCAGATGGGTATCGCTTGTATTTCATTGACAACCACGATGAAAATTCCTGGAATGGCACCGTCGAAAAGCGCATTGGCCAAAATGCCCATGCCGCCTTTGTCCTATGCGCTACGATGACAAACGGTATGCCCTTGATCTATAGCGGACAAGAAGTAGGCCTCAACAAAAGTCTCCGGTTCTTTGAACGGGACACCATCGACTGGTCTGGCCCATCACAGGCAGATTTTTACAGCAAAGCACTATCGCTAAAATCTACGCAAGCAGCGCTTGCTAATGGCGACTGGGGGGGTGTGCAGACCCGCATCACAACCCAAAACCCCCATGTATACGGCTTTATGCGCACCAAGGGGGAAAACCATGTAGTCGTATTTGTCAATTTTAGCAAGGAAGAAGCGACTATTGACTATAGCGGTGCCCACGATGAGGACTATATCAATTGGTTTAGCGGCGAAGAAATGGACCTAGAAGAGGCCGGCCAAATCACCCTGCCTGCCCACGGCTATTTGGTACTAACCCACGGTGATTGCTAGGTAAGTAAGAGCGTGTGGCGCACAAAATGCTTTCTACATAAAAAGGCCGGGGAATCCCCGGCCTTTTTTATTTGATCAACCTAAGAACTTAGGCCGTTAAAACCCCCAGTTCATGCCCCACCGCGGTAAAAGCGGCAATCGCCTGATCGATATGCGCAGAGGTGTGTCCTGCGCTCAATTGAACACGGATACGCGCTTGTCCTTTGGGTACCACCGGGAAAAAGAAACCGATGACATAAATGCCGCGGGATAACAGAGCGTCCGCAAACTTTTGCGACAGCGCGGCATCATAGAGCATTACGGGCACAATCGCCGACTCTCCATCCTTAAAATCAAAGCCCGCCGCGCGCATCCCTGCTTTGAATCGGTGCACATTGATCTCAAGCTTGTCACGCAATTCCGTGCTTTCAGAAAGCAAATCCAACACGGCAATAGACGCCCCTACAATAGATGGCGCAAGCGAATTACTGAACAAATAAGGACGTGACCGCTGACGCAACATGTCAATCACCTCCTTTTTGCCAGTAGTGAATCCTCCCATAGCTCCTCCCAAGGCCTTACCGAGGGTGCCGGTGATGATATCAACACGGCCTAACACCCCGCGTAATTCAATCGAACCACGGCCCGTTGCCCCAATAAACCCGGTTGCGTGACATTCGTCCACCATCACCAAGGCCTCATATTGATCGGCGAGGTCACAAATTTTATCCATCTGAGCCACATAGCCATCCATCGAAAAGACGCCATCCGTCACGATCATTTTCGTTTTGGCCCCGGCCGCATCCGCTGCCTGAAGCTGAGCTTCTAGATCTGCCATATCATTGTTCGCATAGCGAAAGCGCATGGCCTTACAAAGGCGCACACCATCAATGATAGAGGCATGGTTTAAGCTATCGCTAATAATGGCATCCCCTTCGCTAAGAAGAGGTTCAAACACGCCGCCATTGGCATCAAAGGCTGCCGCGTACAAAATCGTGTCCTCGGTATGTAGAAACTGGGCAATGCGCTGCTCTAAGGTTTTATGGACATCCTGCGTACCGCAGATAAAGCGGACCGAACTCATCCCAAAACCATGACTCTCTAGGACTGCATGTGCCGCCTCTAGCACCTTTGGATGGCTGCTCAATCCCAAATAATTGTTCGCACAAAAGTTCAATACTTGACTCCCGTCTTCAAGGGTAATAACAGCATCTTGCGGAGAAACAATGATGCGCTCCCGCTTAAACAACCCCTGCGCTTGGATTTCCTGTACTTCCTCACGTAAGCCACGATAAAATGCTTCTCTAGCTCCCATATAATTCTATTTGATCGCGAAGGTACACTCGAAGGGTTCCTGGGCGCGTGCCCAAAACCGGGGTTAATTCCTCCGCATATTGCGCGATTTGCGTTTGGTGTTTTTCATCGACCTCGCCCGTCTTATAATCCACCACAAGCCAGCGGCCATCTTGCAGTTTTACTACACGGTCAGGGCGTTTGACCCCTTTTCCTGGAAGCAGTAAAGGCCTTTCTGCATAGACCTCCAGGGCATCAAACACGGGGGCCAGTCGCGGATCGGATAAGGCCAATTGTACCCGTTGTTCAATCGCTCCGCGCTCCGCAGGCGTCCATTCCATTTCTCTTTCCGTCTGCAACATGGCCTGTTGCAGATCTCCTGGACGCCGAATCCGCTCCATTGTCCGGTGGACGGCATTGCCCAAACGCTGTTCGGGTCCCACCTCTTCAAAGCGCGCTAACCGCACACGATGGGTCCAATCATCACTGGCCACTTCTTGCAATGGCCACCCTTGGCTTTGACCCGCCTTTTGCGGGTCACGCGCTTCCACGTGCGGCCATTCCCCCAAAACAAAATGGTCTTGTGTCTCTGGATATGCCTTTGACACATGTGCCCAAATAGGTTTGCCATACCCTTCATCGCTCAGATAAAAAGTCAAGCCATCTCTAGGCCTTGTAAAGGCGACATAGAGCAAATTAACATCATCAAAAATGCGCTCTTCTACTGCAGCAATGGAGGCTTCAACATATTCGGGGTGCACCTGTTGGATGGCCTCGCGCATAGGTTTCTTTTTTTCATCATGCAATGACTTAAGCGTCAACAATGATGCGGGTGGCGCCTCTTGATCAAGCCCAAAAAGGGAAGCCCAATCCAAAGCCATCCATTTGCTTTGCCCATCTTTTGGCCGAAACGTAGCAAAGGGCACAAAGACCAAGGGGTATTCTAATCCTTTGGCCTTGTGGATGGTTAGCAACTCTACCGCATCCATCCCTGGGGGTGCCGAGATACTCCAATCGTCCTTTTTCCGTGCCCATTCGGTCATGAAGGCCTCTAAGCGGTTCAATTGCTTGTTTGAAAAATCGTGTAAGGCATCCAGAAAACGCAGTACAAATGGATCGCCCAAATGGGCTATTCTCAGCGCCCGTGCCATGTATTCCCCCATTTCATACAGACTCAACTTCCATGCAATCTGAGGGTCAAACTGTGGTAAAATCCGTGCCACTACTTGTGCAAAGTTGGGTGCTTCCTTGCTGGCTAAAGCGAGGCCTTCTTGATGTAAAGCCACTTCTGAAGCCTGCCAAATCCCGGCATGGTGCAGTTGTCGGAGGAGGGCCCATTGCCGGTCTTTCTCTCTTGGAATCAACATCCAATCCATCAAGGCAGCCATAGCCAGCACATAGGACGAACTGGATAGCGCCAGCAGCTCAGAGGAAACAACGGGTATGTTGCTTTGTGCCAAACGCAAGGCGATGGCTCGGCCTTGGCGCTTATCCCGCACCAGAATGGCCATGTCCTTCCAGGCCCATTCTGCCGCTTTGGCGCGCGTCAGGTCAACGACTAAGGTCTCCAAGATTTTGGGCCATTGGTCCTCTACTTTTTCTTTGGCAAAAAGACGTGCCTCAATCCGGCCTCCGTCTTTTCCCCGTGGGGATTGGGCAACGGCGGCATACGTCGCCGCATGCAATTCTCGTGGTAAAACGCCCTGTTCCGCTAGGTCCGCAAACAGCGCATTATTAAAATGAACTATGTGCTTTCGGCTACGCCAATTTTCTTGTAGGGCGATATGTTCTGTCCGGCCGTCCAAAGAAGGGAGTGCCGAAGTGGGGGGGGCATTCCTTTCAGCTTGCGTTTGCATTGTTAGGAAAGACTCGGCATCACTGCCTCGCCATCGATAGATCGACTGCTTCCCGTCGCCCACAATGAGGGCACTGCCTGGGTTTGGGCCGCCCGAAAGCGCATTTTCTAGCAGGGGCCACAAATTCTTCCATTGCAGAGAAGAGGTGTCTTGCGCTTCGTCAATAAAGAAATGGCGGTAGCGCTCGCCCAGACGCTCAAACAGATATGCGGCGGGCTGATTGGTTAGCTCATCGTGTATAAGCTGGTTGAACTTCCATAATGGCTGTACACGCAGTCTTTCTAGAACCCGCTCCAACGCTTTTGACAACTCCACCATGACAGAGGCGCTGCGGTCGTTCCTTCTAATTTCTTTGACCAACATGGCTTGGCCAGCGAGGGCAAACCCTTTCATAATCAGGGGCGCCATCTGCTGACCGAGTCCGGGGCCGTGTTTTGCTTGTGCGGCTTTTTTGTACAGATTCAATGGGTCGCTCTCTAGCTTCAGCAGAGTGGCAGAAGGCACCCATCCCTCAGGATCACGTGCACAGAGGCGCAGAGCGTATCCTGAATAATACTTTACGTTTGAAAGATCCGACTGTTCTGCCTGTTCTAGCAGGTCCAATAGTGCATCGCCTGTTTGTAGGGCCACAGTCCGAATGTGCCCCTCAAAAGACTGCAATGATTTTTGAGCAGAAGCATGCGATGCCAAAGACCATTCCCCCAATTTTTTTAGTGCCTCAATACTTGTCTCTTTGGTTAAGTGATTTGCCATAGACAGAAGTGCGGGGTAGATGTCTCCGCCTTTTTCATCCTCCACATTGGCTTGTGCAAACCGCACAAGAACATCCGTTAAATCCGCATTTTGTCCCACTTCTGAAAGCAGTTCTTGAACGGCTAATTCCAAGAGCATGTTCGCCTCTAACTCCACTTCAAACTGGCCAGGCAATCCCAGTTCAAGCGCAAAGGTTCTGACTAGGCGGTGGGTGAATTGGTCCAACGTTCCAATGCCAATAGAACCGTAATCATGGAGCATATGCTCTAGGGTTTTCCTTGACCGGACGGCTAATTCTTGGGCGGAAATGCCTAGAATTTCCTGCACCGCCTCTGCAAGTCCCTTTGATTCGCCAAAACCCGCCACCTCCGAAAAATCACGCAGACTGTCTAAAATTCGGCGCTTCATCTCATGCGCCGCCTTATTTGTAAAGGTTAAGGCGAGGATGTGCGCAAAGGCCTTTGGTGCGTTGGGGTCCCGCAACGCAGTAGCAATGTACTCTGCAGCTAAACGAAAGGTCTTTCCTGCACCGGCACTGGCAGAAAATACACTCAAGGGCTGATGACGCAGGGGAAAGCTTGGCATTCCTTAAAGATAACCGAGAAGAAGAACCCATTCCTCCTACCTTTGTTATACCTTAAAATAAAATTTAGATTCACATGTATACGTTACCCAACCTTCCTTACGCCTACAGTGCTTTGGAGCCCTACATTGATGCCCAAACTATGGAGATTCACCACTCCAAGCATCACCAAGCTTATATCAATAATTTGAACGCGGCAGTGGACGGCACAGACATGGCCGGCAAGTCCATTGAGGCTTTATTGGCTGAGCATGCGGATGTTCCTGCTGTACGCAACAACGGAGGCGGCCATTGGAACCACAGCATGTTTTGGACGGTCATGACGCCAAACGGGGGGGGCGAGCCCGAAGGTGAATTACTTGAAGCCATCACCGCTTCCTTTGGCTCTTTTGATGCATTCAAAGCTGCTTTTGCCAAGGCTGCGGCAACCCGATTTGGTTCGGGCTGGGCATGGTTATGTGCACTCAAAGGGGGACGCTTAGACGTTTGCAGCACTGCAAACCAAGACAACCCTATGATGGCAGGTATCGGCTGCGGCGGAGCACCCATCCTGGGGCTTGATGTTTGGGAGCATGCCTATTACTTAAAATATCAAAACCGTCGTCCTGATTATGTGGGCGCATTCTTTGATGTGATCAACTGGACAGAAGTATCTGCGCGCTACGCTGCAGCTAAATAAGTTATTACTTCCCGTGACTTCAGCCCGGCTTCAGAAAAGAGGCCGGGTTTTTTTTACGCCCGCGCCTGCAGAAGTAGGCTTCGTTTCAATTTTTCGATTGAGGCGGTATGTGCAGATGGAGGTGCGTACCATCAAATTCTGCCCAGCTCTGCCATTTGATCCAGTCCCCTAGATTCAAATAGGTGCCTTGTTGGCCATCTGAACTTTCTAACGGACCGATGGCGGGAAAATGTCGATGTCCAAAAATCCAGTAATCTGCTGGATTCATTAGATGTTCTGCTTGTGCAAATTGAAAAAGGGCCTCCTCCTTGAGGGTTTTCATTCCATAATCCGCCTGTCCTGTTCGTGCCCGAGAGCCACGCGACAGCCAGCTAGCTAATCCAATTCCAAGGTCCGGATGGATCCAACCAAAGGCCCATTGAAAGGGCTTGAAGGTAAAAATCCGCTTCAAAACCTTGTACCCTGTATCCCCGGGGCCCAGTCCATCCCCGTGCCCTATGACGAGGGATTTGCCTCCCCAAACATGTCGTATTGGTTTTGTAAAGACTTCAAAACCAATTTCTTCTGTTAAATAGTCTTTAGCCCATAGGTCGTGATTTCCGGTAAAAAAGTAGAGCTTTACCCCTTGGTCATGGAGACCCGCAAGCTTCCCTAGGGTGCGCACAAACCCTTTAGGCACCGCGTGGCGATACTCAAACCAAAAATCAAAAAGATCACCGACGATATACACCGCTTCGGCCGATGGGGCGATGGCATCTAGCCATGCACAAAATGCGCGCTCCCTTTCACGAGATGCCTGACTATTTGGCGCACCCAGGTGAAGGTCGCTTGCAAAATAGAGGCGTTTCCCTGGTGGAAGATCAAAGCGGTGCATGCCCCTAAGATAGTGTGCCGATCCAGCATTTCATGTCCACCGCATAGGCTTCCGTCATTGTTAGTAGTGTCTAACAATTCTATGAACGAATCCCCTACCTTTGTACATCAAACCACAGGATGGAAGAATTTGCCAATACTCACCCCGTAGTCCTTGCGCTGCTTGCCACCACCTTTACGTGGCTTGTCACTGCGTCGGGGGCTGCCTTGGTGTTTTTATTCAAAGAAATACCACGCAAAGCCCTAGATGGCATGCTCGGATTTACCGGAGGCGTGATGATCGCCGCCAGCTATTGGAGTCTTTTGGCCCCTTCTATCGAACTTTCTGAGACACTGGGCTATATCCCATGGCTGCCCCCGGCGATTGGTTTTGGGGCAGGGGCGCTTTTTCTTTTTGGTTTAGATAAGGTTGTCCCTCATTTGCATATAAACTTCAACAAAACAGAAGCCGAAGGGGTAGAGACAGACTGGAAATCTACCACGCTGCTCGTTTTGGCCATCACGCTGCACAACATCCCTGAAGGCCTCGCTGTGGGGGTCGCCTTTGGCGCTTATGCAGCGGGGATTGATGGTGCCTCCTTGGGCGCCGCCATTGCCCTCACCATTGGCATTGGCATTCAAAACTTCCCAGAAGGTATCGCCGTGAGCTTCCCCTTACGACGCAAGGGAGTTTCGCGTTTTCGAAGCTTTTGGTTTGGACAAATGAGCGCTATTGTTGAGCCTATTGCGGGGGTTATAGGTGCCGTGGCCGTGATGTACATGCAACCCGTCCTCCCCTTTGCCCTTGCGTTTGCTGCGGGCGCCATGATCTATGTGGTTGTCGAAGAAGTGATTCCTGAAACACAGCGCGACAGTCACACGGATATAGCCGCTTTGGGCTTTATCGGTGGCTTTATCGTCATGATGTGTTTGGACGTAGCCCTGGGCTAACTTCCTTGTTTGGTTCTTGCCCGACTAGCTTATCGCCTTGAGAATGTCGTTGCCATTCACCAGCAATAACAACCCAAGGAGCAAAAAGAATCCCACCATCTGCGCCACTTCCATCACACGTGTGCTTGGCGTTTTACCTGTCACCATTTCGATGATCACAAAGGTGGCATGACCCCCATCCAGTGCAGGAATAGGCAATACGTTCAAGAAGCCTAATGCAAGACTCAGAAAGGCCGTAAAGCCCCAAAAACGCTCCCAATCCCACTCCGTTGGGTATTGTTTCATGATGGTGATAAATCCTCCTGCCTCTTTATATGCGCCCGTCTCGGGCTGGAACATCAACCTCACTTGACGTACATAAAAGACAAGTTTTGATGTGGCTTGATTCCACCCTTCGCCCACTGCTGCTAGCCCGCTATATTTCACTGTGGTTAAGGGGAACAGGATAGCTAAATCATCTTGACGCCACACGCCCATTCGGCCACTGTCTGAAACGGAAAAAGTGATTTTCATCGGCGTGTTGTCCCGCTCAAAAGCCAAGGTGATCTGCTTGCCCGCATAGGCTGGAATGGAGTCCATGTACTGATCAAAATAGGGCATCGCATGACCATTCAAGCCCATGATCTTGTCCCCCAACTCTAGCCCTGCTGCTTGCGCAGGAGAGCCCTCCATAAAGTCTCTTACCACATACGCCGCACGCGGAAACATCCAGGGGCCTTGACTTTCAATAGCGCTCTTTACAAAGGCGGCCGTAATAGGCAGCTGCATTAGCTCCCCATTGCGCTCAACCGTCACATCATTGCCTGAGCCCAATAAGATTTCAATATTCACATCGCTAAAACGCTTTAGGGTCTTGCCATCCACTGCGATAATTTTATCGCCTGTCTTTAACCCAAGTTCTTCCCCCAAATGATTGACCCATACGCCGCCTTTTAAACTATCGTTGGCAATGTAGGTATCCCCATAGTACGCCATCATTCCGGCATAAATGACAATGGCCAAAATAAAATTGACCGTCACGCCACCTAACAAAATAATCAATCGTTGCCACGCTGGCTTGGCCCTAAATTCCCATGGCTGCGCAGGCTGTTTCATTTGCTCGCTGTCCATGGACTCGTCCACCATGCCTGAAATCTTGACATAGCCCCCAAGTGGCAACCAGCCAATGCCCACTTCGGTTCCCCGAATTTTAGTCTTCACTAAGGAGAACCATGGGTCAAAAAAGAGGTAAAACTTTTCTACACGCGTTTTGAACGCAATGGCAGGAAGAAAGTGCCCTAGTTCGTGCAAGACAACAAGCAACGAAAGGCTAAGGACAAATTGGAGAATTTGTATAATCATAATCAGTGTGTGCGAAGGTACAATGCCTGCGTAACTTGTGTGCCGAAATGAAACACCGCATCAACGGAACCAAAATCGTGCCGGAGGCATCTATCCCTCAGGTAAAGATTCAGCACCTAGGTGGGCGTGAATATGCCATCCAACATGGACATCATCATCACCAAGCTTTTCTCATCGCCGAAGACAAAACGGCCAAGACCAGTACCTGGTGGATTGACGGCCACACCTACTCCGTCCAAACCCAATCGACTTTGGACGAATTGCTCAACGCGATGGGAATGGGTGTCCAAAGTCAGGCTGGAGCAGATAAACTTAAGGCTCCCATGCCGGGAATGGTCCTGGCCATTCATGCCCAGCCTGGCGCAACCGTTTCAAAGGGAGACCCCCTGATCGTCCTAGAGGCCATGAAAATGGAAAACATCCTTAAGGCGCCTCAAGACGGCGTCATTGAGGCCATACAGGCAAAGGTTGGGCATCCCGTAGAAAAAGGCGCCGTACTGCTCACATACGCTTCCTAGGGGAGCTTCTTCGTGCCGATGGTCTCGTTGAGCGCCTTGCGTTACGGCCTTACCCTGCTCTTCGCGTTCATTCCCTATCTACATTTTAGTTAAAAAAAAGCGCGCCCCGGTTGGGGCGCGCTCTCACTTTCTGTGCTATGCTAGCTACAGTGTGAAGGTTTAGAAGTTGATCTTCACCCCACCGTTGTAGTTGCGTGGCAAACCTAAGAACACCTCTGCGTCATCCGCACCGTGTTCCTTTAGGTCATATGCATTGTAAGCAGAGTTGTCCGTAGCGTCTTGGATATACACGGCATCCGCCACATTGAAGATGTGTGCAAAAACATCCACCGTAACACCATTGAAGTCAATAGGCAAGCGGTAGTTTAAATTCAAATCTAGAACGCTGAAGTTTGGCACTTCCCAAGACTCCGCACGGTCTGCCTCATTTGTACGGCCAAACACGTTCCAGTCCGAGTAGTACTTAGAATAGTTGCGGTACGTCAATGTAGCGTTCAAGTTCTTCACGCCGGTGTATGAAACCACCACTGCCTGTTGGTTCTGAGGCGCATCACCTACGTGTAATCCTTTGAGGTAGTAGTTCACTTGTGTGGTCACGGGCGCGCCAGAAGAATAGTCAGTGTATTCTCCAGAAACGTCATCCATCATCGTCCAATCGCCAAAAGAAGCGCTCAAATCAATACGAAGACCTTTTACCGGCTTTAACGCTGCTTCAAACTCCAAGCCGCTGTGCTTAGCATTCATACCTGTTAGGTAAACTGCATCCTCAGAGCCATCGGTTAAGTATACGAAGAAGCTATTGGTACGGTTTAACCACAAAGTGTAATAGTAGCTTGCGCTGAAGGCCAACTTACCGTTTGGCGCACTCCAGTTTAAGCCTCCCTCATAAGAGTTGAATGTCTCGTTATCAGCAAATGACTGCTCATACACTTTACCTGACGCATCGTTGATGGCTTTGTCAAATGTAGGCGTGGCCTTAACCCAACCCAAGTTCACAAAAGCATTTACGTTATCGTTGATCGCATACTTTGCACCCCCTTTGATTTGCATACCGGGGAGGTTCTTGTTTTCAGCATAGTACTCTTCCCCGTTGCCATTATCACGGAAGTGGTCCGTCAACGTATAAGACGCCATTGTGACGCCCGCTACACCATTGGCAGACAAGCGGTCAGCGCGATAATCGCCCTGAATATAGCCACCTGCCCAGTTGATGGTTGTCGTGTTGTGGTAAGCAATCTTCTCACCTAATCCGGCCTGATAGTCAGGAGCGCGGAAAGCATTACTATTGTCAACATAGTAAGCGCCACCCAAAAGGTCACGCACTTCACGTGCATGCTCTACTTGTGCAGAGCGAACGTCTAGACCATAGGTTAAATTCAGGTTGTCATTCACTTCATGGAACAACTTAGAAATAGCACCCAAAGTCCACTGATTGTTGATCGAGTTACGCAAGATCCCCGTAGAAGAAGGGCTGCCATCTGTAGCATCCGCATTTTCAGCTACTTCGGCATCCCAATTGCGGGCATATCCAAGAGCCGATGAGCTCTTTACAGAGCCCAAGGTTCCTGTGCCGCCACCTGAACCCCCAGAGAAGTAGAAGATGTTGGACAAGCGCATGTTGTCATTGATCGTGCGGTACCAGTTAAGGTTTACTTGAGGCTTGTGGAAATAGTTCTCACGCTCATTCAAGTAGCCTTCGTTGTGACGCGCGCCTTGACGTGCTCCGTACATATTCCAAGACTGCTCTCCTGCATACGAGGGATCTACCGTGTTATAATTCTGGTTGTAATTACGGCCTAATTCAGAAAACTGGTCAGCAGCAGCAGGGGCATATCCATCCAAAGACAATGCATAGTCCTTTGAATAGCGGCCCACATTTTGGCGGAACAAGTTTTGACCGTGACGCTGTGGCGCACCGATTGCGTAAAGCTCAAGCTTGTCCTTTTTGGATGCTTGGTAAGAAGCGCCGAAGTAATACGCGTAGGAGTCTGTCCAAGTGCCCTGGTAGAAGCCGTCACCGGTTTTGCGCACCAAAGTTCCAGAGATCGCAAGCTTTTCGCCAATCATACCGGAATTGAAACCAACCGTGGTCTTCAAGAAGTTCCAGCTACCCAATTCCTGACGGATATAACCACCCTTCGAGCGAGCAGCGGGGTCAGAAATGATGTTGATGGTACCACCAATAGAAGGCACTGCAAGGTTTACCCCTGATAAACCGCGCTGGATTTGGATGTTGCTTGTCGCATCACCTACTCCGTCCCAGTTTGACCAGTATACCCAACCGTTCTCCATGTCGTTAACGGGAACACCGTTAATCATGATCGCCACGTTACGCTGGTTGAATCCACGAACGTTCAAACGCGAATCACCCGCACCGCCACCTTGATTGGTAGAGTAGACTGAAGGAGCCGTATTCAAAACGCTTGGAAGGTCACGTGATGCCAAGCGGTTCACGATGTCTTTCTTTTGCAGGTTGGTCACCGAAAATGGCGACTTACTGTCTGTACGCGACGACACAATTTCAAGCTCAGTAAGCTCTACTACCGTGTCCATTGCAGCTGTTTGGGCTTGGGCCGAAAAGGCAAGAACCAAGGCTCCAGCAAGAGTCATTAGTTTTTTCATTGTTTAACAGTTTAGGATGATTGTAACAAAGAAAATAAATTAGAATCGACTGGGCGCTATTATGTTATTAACCCTATGTTAAACTTTATCGTAATGAACTGTATTTCAGCATGAATTAGGGGTTAAATCCAGTCGTCTAGGTCACGTCTATCTCGTTTTGTGGGCCGCCCAAGCCCTTGGTTTCGTTGGTGTTTCAGCGCAAGTTGAATCCTTTCTCTTTTCTCCACCTCTTCCATGGGGGTGTTCTCCTTGAGAAAGTTTTCAACAAGTGCCGCGCCCACCCTGCTTTTTGGGAAGTCTAAAACCAAAAAGGTCCTTTTGTAGCCGGTAAAGCGTATTTCGAATGCGTCCCCCACGCGCAACGCGCGACTTGCTTTCATGGGTTGCCCCTCCATCACTACGCGGCCTAGTTTTATTGCATCCACCGCAATAGACCGCGTTTTATACAGTCGCATTGCCCACAAAAAACTGTCAGCTCTCATTTAGGCCTGAACGTGGCTCAGTTGTGTAAATTGGGCTCGGCGTGCAGCCATCTCTTCTGCCGAAATATGTTCTAAGCGTTCTGGACCAAATTTCTCCACACAAAATGAGGCCATTGTCGCTGCGTACATCAGTGCGCGCTTCATGTTGTCAAAGGAGATATCGTCAGTTTGAGCCAAATAGCCCATAAAGCCTCCTGCGAATGTGTCGCCAGCGCCCGTTGGATCCAACACCTCTGCTAATGGTAGGGCAGGGGCAAAGAAAATATTTCCATCGGCACCAAAAAGCAGCGCACCATGTTCCCCCTTTTTAATAATCAGGGTTTTTGGGCCCATGCCTTGGATTTTCTTCGCGGCCTGAACCAAGTTGTGCTCTCCTGACAATTGGCGGGCCTCTTCATCGTTGATGGTCAATACATCCACTTTAGTCAAAACCTTCTTGAGGTCCTCTAGTGCCGCGTCCATCCAAAGGTTCATGGTGTCTAGCACCACCAATTTTGGTCTGTTGGGTAGTTGTTCTAATACGCGCATCTGAATCGCTGGGACTAAGTTTCCAAGCATGAGATACTGGCAATCCATGTAAGACTCCGGAATGATCGGGTCAAAGTGCTCCAATACATTGAGTTGCGTCTCCAGTGTGTCCCTTGAATTCATGTCAAGGTGATACTTGCCTTTCCAAAAGAAAGTTTTTTGACCTTTTATCACCTGGAGCCCCTCCGTGTGCACATTATGCGCATTCAATAAGTCAATGTGCGCTTGAGGAAAATCCTCCCCTACTACCGAAACTAAATTGATACGGTCAACAAAATAACCAGCACTTATGCCGATATAGGTAGCCGAACCACCCAGAATACGTCCGCGGATACCAAAGGGGGTTTCTAGGCCATCAAATGCAACAGTTCCAACAACTAATAGGCTCATGGGAGTAGGTTTTTGTAATATATCCGGCAAATATACCCTTGCCTATTGCACCAATTTCAGTCTATTCGTATTATTGCACCCCTTTACGAAGGG
>LICG01000027.1 GCA_001438205.1 Cryomorphaceae bacterium BACL7 MAG-120322-bin74 | reverse complement strand
ACAGGATTATTGACTAATAAACAGGTTATGAACAAGATTTTAACGGTTTCAATTGGCAACGATCATGCGGGCCCTGATTTAAAGAAAAAAGTAGTTGAATTACTTGAAAATCAAGGTATTAAAGTTATTAATCATGGCTGTAATACAGAAGATTCTGTCGATTATCCAGATGTAGGCCACGCGGTAGCAAAGGATGTATTAAGCGGTTTAGCAGACCGCGGTATTGTTATTTGTGGAAGTGGGAACGGAATTAATATGTCCGTAAATAAACATAAGGGTATCCGCTCTGCATTATGTTGGGACCGAACATTAGCTTCTTTAGCGGTACAACATAATAATGCGAATATTATGGCTCTACCTGCGCGATTTATCACAAATAAGGAAGCGCTAGCATGTGTACAAGCGTTTATTACAGAAGAGTTTGAAGGAGGTCGCCATCAACGACGCGTGGATAAAATTAATGGCTGATAAGCACATGTTTGAAGTTGAGACGAATCCCTTTGTTCCTTGGAATATACCTGTAGAAGCACTTACACAATGGTTGACAGCCGTTGCCCTTGAAGAGGGGTATGATGTGGGGAGTTTAAATATCCGGTACTACTCGGATGAGGGCTTGCTAGAGATAAATAAAGCCTATTTACAACATGATTATTTTACCGATATCATTACGTTCAATAGAAATAGAGGTAAAAGACTCCAGGGGGATTTAGCGCTGAGTTATGAGCGTATAATCGAGCATGCTAAAACATTTTCAAAAAGCATTACACACGAGGCCGCGAGGGTACATGTTCATGGTATACTCCATTTATGTGGATATAAGGACGCCTTAGAAAGTGAGAAGCAGGTAATGCGTGATGTAGAGTCATATTACTTAGAAAAAGCCCCGACCTTTGGAATTGATATTTAGAATGTTTCACGTGGAACAATGAGGTACGATGTAATTGTAGTGGGCGCAGGACACGCAGGATGCGAAGCAGCCTGTGCCGCGTCCCGAATGGGCTCAAAAACCTTATTGGTGACCATGAATATGCAGACCATTGGGCAAATGAGCTGTAATCCAGCAATGGGTGGCGTGGCAAAAGGGCAAATTGTTCGCGAAATAGATGCGCTGGGGGGATTTAGTGGAATCATTAGTGACCAAACAGCGATCCAATTTCGCATGCTGAATAAATCTAAAGGCCCCGCGATGTGGAGCCCGCGTGTACAATCAGATCGTTGGCGATTTGCTGAAACCTGGCGGCTCACCTTAGAGCAAATGGAAAATCTACATTTCGTTCAAAGCACAGTAGACGAGCTTTTGGTAGAAAATAATGGGATTACGGGTGTGGTTTTACAAAACGGCACACGTGTTCAAGGCTCCTCGGTTGTATTGACAAGCGGTACGTTTCTGAATGGTGTCATGCATATCGGAGAAAAGCAAATATCAGGCGGAAGATCAAGCGAGGGCTCAGCGAAGGGCATTACGGGTTGTCTGGAATCATATGGATTTGAGTCTGGCAGAATGAAGACAGGAACGCCACCACGACTTGATGGTCGCAGTCTAGATTATAGCAAATTTGAGGAGCAAAAAGGGGATGAAAAACCCGGAAAATTCTCATATACAAACACGAAACCACTCTCTCTTCAGCGTAGTTGTTGGATTTCTCACACAAGTGAAGAGGTACATGATACATTGCGTACGGCATTTGATCGAAGCCCGTTATTTAATGGGGCAATTCAATCTTCGGGACCCCGCTACTGTCCAAGTATTGAAGATAAAATCAACCGATTTTCAGATAAGACCAGTCACCAAATGTTCATTGAGCCAGAGGGCTGGGATACGGTTGAAGTATATATAAATGGATTCAGCACATCTCTTCCTGAGGAGATTCAACATGCAGCTTTACGAAAAGTGCCCGGTTTTGAAAATGCTAGATTTTTTAGACCCGGTTATGCCGTGGAATATGACTATTTCCCGCCAACGCAATTAACGCATACACTTGAGACAAAACTCGTAGAAAGGTTGTTTTTTGCTGGTCAAATTAACGGAACAACGGGGTATGAAGAGGCGGCTTGCCAAGGCTTAATGGCGGGCATAAACGCGCACTTAAAGGTCCACCGCGCTGAGGGATTCGCGTTAGATCGAAGTGAAGCCTATATAGGGGTTCTGATCGATGATTTAATCACGAAGGGGACAGAGGAACCCTACCGCATGTTCACGAGTAGAGCAGAGTTCCGCTTAACGTTACGCCAGGATAATGCGGACCGAAGACTAACATTAAAAGGACGTGAGTTAGGCTTAATCGATGACACACAATGGACACGATTTGAATCTAAAATGACCGCCATCACAGAGGCAGAAAGCTGGTTAAAAGCGCAAAGCGTGACACCAGATGAGGCGGAAGCCTATTTGTCGAAGCAAAATACGGCACCCCTAAAGCATAAGGGGCCCCTGGATCAGCTGGTCTCTCGTCCGCAATTAGGCTTGACCGGCCTATTAACGAACATAGCAAAAGATGTTCCCACACACAGCGAAGAGGTCTGGGAACAGGTGGAAATAAAATACAAATACGCTGGCTATATTGAAAAGGAACAAGCGCAAGTAGACAAGTTGAAAAGACTGGAAAATTTGCGCATACCCAAGGCCTTTGCATTTGATCAAATCATAGCCCTCAGCATGGAAAGCCGTCAAAAACTTGAAAAAATTCAGCCCGAAACACTAGGTCAAGCTAGTCGAATTAGTGGGGTATCTCCTGCAGACATTCAAATTCTCATGGTTCACCTGGGCCGATAAATTGTTTCACGTGGAACACCTTGAAAACACACCCCTTTGCCCTGTTTGTGGAAGCGATCAAGCAAAAACATACAAGTCAGTCAGAGACCACATGGTCTCGAAGGAGCACTTTTCCATTGTCGAATGTATTCAGTGTGGTATGAAGCGAACATCGCCACGTCCAAATGCCGCTTCTATTGGTCGCTATTATGAATCGGTAGCGTACAAGAGCCACAATGATGAGGGCTCTGGTCTTTTTGATATGCTCTATCGTTTTTTACGTGACCGCGCTGCGAGTCAAAAAGCGCGTTTCATGAAAAAAGTAACCTCCCAAAAAACGCCTATTCACGCACACCTGGACGTTGGGTGTGGAATAGGCGTTTTTTTGGGGGCCATGAAAAAGCAGAAATGGACTGTTTTTGGGGTAGAAATAAGCGAAAACGCACGAAAACAAGCCGAAAAGCGACTGAATCAATCCATTTTAGCGCATCTAGAGGAACTTCCAAATGAACAGAAATTCGTTGGAATTTCTCTCTTTCACGTGTTAGAACACCTTTCTGACCCAGTGGAGACCCTGAAAGACCTGCACATGCGCGCAACCGCGGACGCGGCACTTGTTCTTGCCTTACCGAATTATGCATCATGGGATGCCCAGCATTATGGTGCTTTTTGGGCCGCCTGGGATGTGCCGATTCATTTTTGGCATTTCAGAAAGGAAGACGTAAAAGCGTTGGCCGAAAAAACAGGTTGGACACTTGAGTCTATTCATCCGATGGGTCTAGACGCCTACTATGTGGCCCTGTTGAGTGAATCTTTCAAACATGGAAAGAAGCGTTGGCCAGCAGCAACGCTGAGGGGTTTTTGGAGCAACCTAAAAGGAGGAAAAAACAACACGTCAAGCCTTATGTATGTGCTCAGAAAGCTTTCATAAGTAAAAGACTTGAATCAAAAAAAACCAGCCGAGGGTTGATGTTTCTTCCAATATCAACAAAAGCATCATCCAGGGTTTTGTGCAGAAGTAAGATGTTACGAGGTGTCAAGAGCTTGGCAAAACCTGCGGGCTGAAAGGAAACCTCAGGAAACCACTGGAGCGCAAACCCCCTTAAGGCATTATGCCTTAGTCGGGTTAATTGGGAAAGTAACTGACCAGAGAAAACAAGGAAATCCCTTTGCTGTTCCCGGCTCCAACCGCCTACGCCATCGACCCAAACTTGCAGCCCAGGTAAGTCTTTTTTAAAAGCAAGACGCATCCATTCAACAAAGTGGGCGGCCAACGGAATCAAGCGTTCTCTGTTTTCTAGAAAGTCAAGGGCAATGCCGGGCGAGCCAGCCGAGAGACTCGCTAGAATTTTGGCTTGGATCGAATCCATTTTGCGTGTTCCAATGAGCCACTTTTCTACCTCAGCATTGCCCCATGGCGGCAGATAGAGTGTTTGGCAGCGACTTCGAATGGTGCCCAACACCTCCTCCTCTGCATGTGTAAGCAATATGATTACCGTGTTCTTTTCTGGCTCTTCTAGCGTTTTAAGTAATTTGTTAGCGGCGGATTCATGCATGCGCTCCGGTAGCCAAACCAACATCACCTTATAGCCTCCGCTGTGTGATTTTAAATGAAGCAAATCCCCCATCCGCTTTGCTTCTTTAACGGAGATCTGCACCACTTTTTGAGCCGCGTCTAGGGCATCAATCCAACCCCTTACTAATGGAAACTTGTTGAACGTAAGGTAGTTGCGAAATTCTGAAATATAAACATCAGACGTACCAACGGACGCGGAACCCCCCACCACGGGGAATACATAATGCACATCTGGATGTACCATTAGGTGGTGTTGCCTGCAAACATCACAGCTTCCGCAACCGCCAGAACCACAAAGGATGGTTTGTATATAGCGTTGCACCGCCAACCAACCGAGCCCCCCATTTTCACAAACGACCATCTGTGCGTGGGGGATATTGCCATTGCGGGCCTGCTCAAACCAATCATGGGTCGGATACTGCTGGGGGAAGGTAAAAATTTCAGGCACGAAGCGAAGGTAGAAACCTACCTTTGATGTCACACAGTCAAACCATGAAAACTCTTGAGAATTTATTCTTAGCCGGCCAACGCGTATTGATCCGGGTAGATTTTAATGTTCCCTTGACAGAAAAGGGACAAGTAGCCAATGATAAACGCATAGTGGCCACGATTCCCACTTTGAAATATATCGTTGAACAAGGAGGAAAGGCCATTATCCTGTCCCATTTGGGTCGACCAAAAGCGGAACCAGAGGCAAAATACAGCCTACGTCAAGTAGCTGAAGCCTTAGCGGTTCGAATGGGTCAACCTGTGAATTTTTGTGATGAAGCAGTTGGAGACAAAGCCACAGAGGCCGTCAAGGCTCTTGCCGCGGGCGAGATTCTTTTATTAGAAAACGTTCGTTTTTACCCAGGCGAGGAACAGGGCGACCCAACCTTTGCTGCGGCCCTCGCACAGCACGGTGATTGCTATGTAAACGACGCCTTTGGCACGGCACATAGGGCACACGCAAGCACCACGGTGGTGGCAAATCACTTTAAGGGCAAGGCCGCGTTTGGGTATGTAATGGCGGCTGAAATCGAAAACGTTAACCGGGTTTTAGTAAGTGGAGAGCGCCCGGCCTTAGCTATTGTGGGAGGATCTAAAGTGTCCAGTAAAATCAACATTTTGCAGAGGTTAATGGACCGCGTAGACCATATTATCATTGGGGGCGGCATGAGTTTCACTTTTATTAAAGCGCGTGGCGGCGAAGTGGGTGAAAGCATCTGTGAAATGGACCACCTTGTAACCGCAAGGGCTATTGAAAAACGGGCGATGGAAAAAAATGTTCAACTTCATTTTCCCATTGATGTTGTGGCGGCAGACGCCTTTGCGCCAGAGGCAAACACGCAGATATGTGCTATTGAGGCTATTCCTGCGGGGTGGCAAGGTCTTGACGCAGGCCCAGAGACGATCAAGGCTTTTAGTCGCGTGGTGCGCCAGGCAAAAACCCTATTGTGGAACGGCCCCTTGGGGGTTTTTGAAATGGAAGCCTTTGCCCATGGAACAAAAGCGGTGGGAGAAGAAATAGCGAAAGCCACAAAAGAAGGGCAATTCAGTCTAGTGGGCGGCGGCGATTCAGTTTCTGCGGTGGAGCAGTTTGGTCTTTCGGATCGAATGAGTTACATCTCAACCGGAGGAGGGGCCATGTTGGAATACTTAGAAGGAAAAACGCTTCCAGGAATCCAAGCTATTTTGGATTCGGAATAAGGCTAGGAAGCAAGAGATAAATAACCATGCCCTAAATCTAAAAGCTGACGGCCCACCCAGGCGACAAGGTCATACACCCAAGAGCTTCCAACATACAGGGACAGGGTATCTCCAAATCGCGGAAGCAAAAAGTGTGTGTAGAGAGCCCAAACAAGGGCAACAAAGACAAACCCCTTCAGTAATCCACTAACGCCTCCCACAAGTCGATTAATCCAACCAAGCCAGACAAGCTTAAGGACCTTTGTGAGTAATTTACCTAAAAGAACTACCCCGAGATAGACTCCTAAAAAGACACTAATTTTACCCATTAAAAGTCCGGTTGAGTCAGACAACTCAAAAACATCCATGAGCCAAGACGCCACTGTGGCGGAATAAAGCCGGATCGCCCAGTAGCCCAATAACGCGCCGAGTAACCCCGCCCACTCATTGACAAAACCACGCCAAATCCCACGGCCCGCAAAAAAGGCTATGACGCACAAACAAAATATGTCGACTACATTCACAGGACACTAAGTTAGGATGAGCGAACCCTTGAAAGAACAATGGGAACAGGTAGTAGATAAATTTACTACACGATTTTCCCCAGGAGACACCATGGACTTGGATGGAATCCTCTTTGCTATTGGACTACAAGAGCTCCAAATGCCCCACCAAACCTTAAAAAAAGACCATAAAGTAGATGTGTTTCATATTGGGATATGTCGACTGTTAGAACCCTATGGCTACTATAAGTTTGTGGGAAGAGATGAAGAAGGCTGGCCTCATTTTGAGGTGCTAGAGCCGTTGCCCAACCTTCCGGGAGGACATCAAACGCGCCTCATGAAGGAGGCTGTCGTTCATTATTGTGAAGCGCAGGGGTGGATATAAAGCGGGACAAAACAAAAAAGCACCTTTAACGGCCGTCCTTTTATATCTAAGAAGCCGCGGGTGTTAGCATCCGGCGCTACCGTTGGTATAAGGAAGAACTACAATCTTCATATGGACGGTGCTGTCCAGTTCAAGCTTTAGATAGCCACATCCAAAAACAGCAGGAGGATTGTCTCCCTTTTGCGCTGTGACTTGCAATACCGCAGGCATTGTGTACTCAAACACAGCATCGCCGGAGTCATTGCGCATAATGCCGTCAATACCTGTGTGGCCCTGAAAATCAGGAAGGGCGCCCACCACGGGCGCAGTAGCGCGCACATAGGCGTTTTGAATGGGCGTGCCATTTTCATCAACAACCTCAACGCTGAAGCGATAAGCAACGGGCTCGTCTTTTTTACAGGCGGTTAAGCCCAAAAGAGACAAGGAGAATAAAAAGAGAATATGTTTCATTGCGGACAGCCGTTGTTAAGATCCCCAAAGGGCTTCATGAATACTGTAATTTCAGCTACGAGGCCTTTGTTCACGTGAACATAGCTGCACCCTTTCCAACCACCTTTTGCCGCCTCGACATCTAAAAAAGCTTCACCATCAAACTTGAAAGAAGGCTCGCACCAACCGTCCACGCCGGAATAACGATAATAACCACCCTGTGTGGAGGGGTCGGTAAACAAGGTGTTCGTTCCTGGGGCAAATAAGCGCACCAGGGCATTCTGAATGGGGATAGAATCCTGATTTAGGACACGTACACGCACCTGAGAACGCGTATCTTCCTCCTCGCAACCTGTGTTCAGGCCAAGGATTCCGAGGAAAATGATACTCCAAAGGAGAGTTTTGTTGAGCTTCATCCGGGTTTGCAATAGTTTTGCGCTCTGCGCTGAGCAAATATAAACGATTCCTTTCCCATGCTGGAAATCATTGAAAAACACATTCGCACCATTGAGCAAACGACGCTTCCGACAGCGGGAGCGGCAGAAGCCTTTCGTATTCAATACCTAGGCAAAAAGGGCATTGTGCAAGCTCTTTTTACAGATTTTAAAACCGTGCCGGGCGACGAAAAGCGCGCGGTAGGTCAAGCACTTAACACACTAAAAACCGCAGTAGAGGCAGCTTTGGCCAACGTTGTGATGAAAAGTCCAGGCCGAAAGAAAGGACCCACAGAGGACTTTAGCCGCCCTGGGTATGCCACCCCCCCGGGCGCACACCACCCCATCTCCTTGGTGCGAAATGAGATTGTCTCCATCTTCGAAAGAATGGGCTTTTCGGTCGCGCAAGGACCCGAAATGGAAGATGATTGGCACAACTTTTCGGCATTAAACTTCCCGTCAGAGCACCCCGCGCGCGACATGCAGGACACCTTTTTCTTGGCAAAAGACCCCGATTGGGCCTTAAGAACCCACACGTCAAGCGTCCAAGTGCGCACAATGGAAACACAAAAACCCCCCATTCGCATTATTGCCCCCGGGCGAGTTTTTCGAAATGAAGCGATTTCTAGCCGATCGCACTGTGTATTTCACCAGGTAGAGGGACTGTACATTGATAAAAATGTTTCTTTTGCGGACCTCAAGCAGACACTGCTCGCATTTGCGCAGGCCTTTTTTGGCGAGAAGACAGAAATCCGCCTTCGCCCGAGCTACTTCCCCTTTACAGAACCAAGTGCAGAAATGGATATCTGGTGGGGCTTAGAAAATGAAGCAGACCATCGCATGACAAAAGGCACCGGTTGGTTGGAAATCATGGGATGTGGCATGGTGGATCCAGCCGTACTAACCTCCTGTGGGATTGATCCAATGATCTATAGTGGTTATGCCTTTGGAATGGGTATTGAGCGCATTGCGATGCAGCGCTTCCAAATTCCAGACATACGCGCGTTCTACGAGAATGATTTGCGTTTTCTTAAGACTTTCTCAGGCGCGCTATAAAAGGCGCTTAAAAGCAAAAAAAAGGGGCTTTTTGCCCCCTTTTTCTATTCATGTCTTTATTATTATTCGCCTACGCGCTTAATCCGCATCGTGTTGGTTGTCCCTTTTTGTAAAATCGGCATACTTGCCAACTGGATAATATGGTCGCCATCTTCTATAAGACCAACTCCTTTTAGCGTCTGGGTGATGTCAACCATGGTTTGATCTGTGGACTCCATACCATCATAAAAATAGCCACAAACGCCCCAATACAAGCTGACTTTGTTCAAAATGGCGCGATTAGATGTGAAGGCATAGATATCACTTTTGGGGCGGAAGGAGGAGAGCAGTTGTGCAGAATAGCCTGAAAAAGTTAAGGTGCAAATCGCTCGGGCCCCTACTAAGTTGGCCATTTTTGCTGCCTGATAACAGATAGCCCTATTGACAAAACGTCTGTCTTCTTTTTTAGGCCTGCGCTCTTTAATTTGATTAATGGGGGAGTTTTCTGCAGCCATCACAATTTTAGCCATGGCGGCAACCACCTCAATGGGATATTTACCGATGGAGGTTTCGCCCGAAAGCATAACAGCATCAGCACCATCTAATACGGCATTTGCCACATCGTTGACCTCTGCGCGGCTAGGCGTCATGCTGTCAATCATGCTTTCCATCATCTGTGTTGCGACAATGACGGGCTTAGCGCGCTCCATAGCTTTCGCTACAATCATTTTCTGAATCAAGGGAACAGACTCCATTGGCACCTCAACGCCCAAGTCGCCGCGGGCAACCATAACACCGTCAGTCGCGTCCAAAATGCCCTCAATATCGCTCACCGCTTCGGGCTTTTCAATTTTGGCAATGATGCCGGCATTGGACTTGTTTTTATCCAAAATAGCGCGAAGCTCTTTGATGTCTTGTGCGTTACGTACAAAACTCAAGCCGATCCAATCTACCGCCTCATCCATGGCAACCTGAAGGTCTTCTAGGTCTTTTTCTGTTAAGCATGGCAAAGAAACCCGAGTGTTGGGAAGGTTTACGCCCTTTTTAGACTTAAGCGGCCCACCTTGAACGACCTCTGTTACAACCTCATCTTTGCGGTTGGTGGAGATCACCCGCATCATTAATTTTCCGTCATCTAGAAGAATCGTTTCACCCGGATTGACGTCCAGTGGAAAAGCAGAATAGGTCATATAAACCCGCTCTTTTGTTCCTTCACACTTGACGTTTGTAAAGACGACCCGATCACCCGGGGCAACGACAGCCCCCTCTTCTACGTGGCCAACACGAAGTTTTGGGCCCTGTAAATCAGCTAGAATCGCAGCGTGAATCCCCGTGCGATCAAGGATTTCTCGGATATTTTTAATGGTGTTACGGTGCTGCTCATGGCTGCCATGTGAAAAATTCACACGGAAGACATTTACGCCCGCATGGAGCATCCCCTCTAGGGTTTTGCTGTCCATAGAGGCAGGCCCAAGCGTGGCGACAATTTTGGTTCGTTTCATTTTATAAAGTGTTCAGCGGTTCAAAGAGAAAATTCTCTCGTTCGCGAAGGATTGACCATGGGAGGACGTGTTGCCCTACAACACCAGGAGCGCTGGCGATGCGACGTTGCAAAATTACCATTTCCTCGGGAGATAGCGCAGGATCAATCACCAAGAGCCCATGAACACGTATCGGCTTTTGCAGCAAAGGCCTCAACGGAGGCGCAGAGGCCTCTTCTGAGAATAGATCCAAAGGAGCCGCTCTTGGGGCAGACGTCCACGCACTTTTCTCAGGAAGATTCCACATCAAGGAAATGTCTCGTCCCTGAAAGTGGCATCGGTAAAGGGCATGATATGAATGCAGCGGGGGCTGAACACAACGCCAATCGCTATAGCGAACAAGGGACCAGCTTAGTGCGGTGTTAAGTGTAAAAACGAGGGACACATCACTCAGCGAGGTGCTGAGACCTAATATGCTAGGGGGTGGCCCTTCATCGACGACGTCGAGTACGAGCCGGCTCATGGCGCCCAATATTTAAAGCTTTACAGGCGGCGCGGGAAGCTGCTTCTTCGGCGGCTTTTTTAGATTGACCAGAACCTTCACCTTGACGCTCGCCGTCAATCAAAATGGCCATAGTAAAGCGTTTGAGATGCTGTGCACCATGTTCTTCCACCTCCTCAAAGGCAAAGATCTTTTTTTGTCGCTGAACCCACTCGATCATGAGACTCTTGTACGAAATAACCTCTTTTTCAACGCGATTGAAATTCACGTGAGCGTCTAAAAGGTGTCTGTGTACAAAGGTTTTGGTGTCATTCCATCCGCGGTCGACATATACAGCGCCCACCAAGGCCTCTAGTGTATTTCCTGGAACAGAAGTCGTCCCAGCGCGACGGCCGCGAGATGACTGCTGCATCCACCGTGGAATGCCCATCTTTTCAGCGATTTTATTAAGGGCCTTTCTTGAAACAACCTTTGACCGCATGCTGGTCAAGTAGCCCTCATCTCCGTTGGGATATTTTTCGTACAAGTATTCTGCCATGAGAACACCTAGGACAGCATCTCCTAAATACTCCAACCGCTCATAACGCATATTGGCGCCTTTCTGCGTTTGGTCATCTACTTTACGACGAAAGGCGGCCAAGTAAATATTGGGATCATAAGGGCGCAGTCCCGTCATTTCTTTGATGGCGGAAAGAAGGTCTTTCGATTCAGCCGGAACCGATTTAAAGTAAGAAAGGAGTAAGCGAAGCATGAAATTAGTCGACCTTCTTAAACACAACAGAGGCGTTGTGACCGCCAAATCCAAACGTGTTGGAAAGCGCTGCGCGAACAATGCGCTTTTGAGGCACATTGAAAGTAAAGTTGAGTTTGTTGTCCAGCTCAGGATCGTCTGTAAAGTGGTTGATCGTGGGCGGAATGATGTCGTGAACAACGCTTAAACAAGCGACGAGGGCTTCTGCTGCTCCAGCGGCGCCTAAGAGGTGTCCCGTCATGGACTTGGTTGAACTGATGTTCAAGTTGTAGGCATGGTCGCCAAAGACACCTTGAATGGCTTTTGTTTCTGCTATATCGCCCAAAGGCGTTGAGGTCCCGTGAACATTGACATAGTCAACGTCTTCAGGCATCATTCCGGCGTCTTCAAGGCAGTTACGCATAACGTTTAGCGCGCCCAGTCCATCGGGGTGCGGCGCGGTAAGGTGGTGCGCGTCTGCGGATAGGCCACCTCCGGCAAGCTCAGCATAAATCCTTGCACCACGCGCAATAGCGTGGTCATAAGATTCAAGGACCATACAAGCGGAGCCCTCTCCCATAACAAAACCGTCACGGTCTTTGTCAAATGGACGAGAGGCCGAGGTAGGATCATCATTGCGGGTAGAAAGGGCATGCATAGCATTAAAGCCACCAATGCCACCAGGGCCTATGGCAGCTTCAGAACCACCACAAACGATGACATCAGCCTTACCTAGACGTAACAACATTAACGCATCAATGATGGCGTTTGTAGAAGATGCGCAGGCAGAGACTGTCGTGTAGTTTGGCCCTCGGTAGCCGTATTTCATAGAAACATAACCCCCACAGATGTCGGCAATCATTTTTGGAATGAAGAAGGGACTGAAGCGCGGACTCCCACCGCCCTCAACAAAGTTTTTAGCCTCTTCAAAGAAGGTATCAATACCGCCAATGCCAGAGCCCCAAATCACCCCTATACGGTCTTTAGACGTTTTTGAACTTTCAATGCCAGAATCCAGGATAGCCTCATCTGCGGCAATTAAGCCGAGGTGTGTACAGCGGTCCATGCGACGCAGTTCTTTGCGGTCAAGATGGTCCTCAACATTGAGGTTTTTGACTTCGCAAGCAAATTGTGTTTTAAATAGGCTGGCGTCAAAACGTGTAATGGGAGCGGCGCCACTCTTTCCTTGGAGCAGGCCGTCCCAAAATTCTTTTGCGTTGTTACCTAAGGGCGTTAACGCTCCAACGCCGGTAACAACGACACGTTTTAGTTCCATCCCATGGAAGGATTAGGATTTAGCTGCCTCAATGTAAGAAACTGCTTGACCAACAGTTGCGATGTTTTCTGCTTGGTCGTCAGGGATCTGGATATCAAATTCCTTTTCGAATTCCATGATCAATTCTACAGTATCAAGAGAGTCAGCACCCAAATCGTTGGTGAAAGATGCTTCAGTGGTGACTTCGCCTTCTGAAACGCCGAGCTTGTCGACGATGATGGCCTTAACGCGGGATGCGATATCCGACATAATAGTGAGTTTAGATTGGTTGAATCGGTGCAAAGAAACGCCAATCTGCCATTTGGTACAATACATTTTCATGAATCTATAGTGTATTTACCGCCAAAGCCTACCTTTGACGACATGCCCCTAAATGCGCCCAAAGCCTCTACATCACTGGCAATTCTAGCCTCTGGAACCGGGAGTAATGCCGCTGCAATTGCTGAATATTTTCAGGGCCACAATTTTGTATCCATTGCCGGAATTTGGACAAATCGGCCCGAAGCGGGCATCAAGAAGCGTGAAATCAACGCGCCTATTCATGGATTTTTGCCGGAGAAGGACGAGACACGCGTGCTGGCAGAATGGAAAAAACTAGGCGTTGAAGCTGTTGCGCTGGCAGGATATTTAAAAAAAGTTCCCCTCGCGTGGATTGAAGCTTTTCCTGGGCGGATGTTTAACATTCATCCAGCCCTTTTGCCCAAGTTTGGGGGGAAAGGCATGTATGGACTTCACATACATCGCGCCGCCCTTACCTCAGGAGAGGCATTCTCGGGTCTGACGATACACGAGGTCTCGAAAGAATATGATGAGGGAACCATCAGCTTTCAATGCCGCGTGCCGGTAGAAGAAAGAGATACGCCAGAAACCCTTCAGGCGCGCATTCTAAAGGCTGAACACTGGGCCTACCCCCGTGTATTAGAGGCCCAACTGTGTCAAACACCCATGCCAAATCCGCTATCATGCCCCAAGTAGAGCTATATACAGATGGCGCCGCCAAAGGAAATCCCGGACCAGGTGGTTATGGGGCGATTTTGCGTAGCGGAAGCCAAGAAAAAGAGTTTTCCGGAGGATTTTATCACACCACAAACAATCGCATGGAACTCATGGCCGTTATTGTGGGGATAGAGGCGCTCAAAGTTTCAGGGTGCGAGGTTTTGGTTGTTTCGGACAGCAAGTACGTGGTGGATGCCTTTTTAAAACATTGGATTGATGGCTGGAAGCGCCGCCGCTGGGCTAAAGTGAAAAACCCAGACTTATGGAAACGACTACTTAAGGCGATGGAGCCGCACAAAGTTGATTTCCAATGGATTAAGGGGCATAATGAGCACCCGGAAAATGAGCGCTGTGACCAATTGGCGGTGGCAGCATCCCATGCGCCAACACAACAAGATTTTGGTTACCAACCCAGCGATCAAGGATTAGGCCTCTAGGTAGCCCATTAAAATATCGGCAATTTTTCGGTCATTCATTAAGCGGGGCACCTTGTTTTGGCCACCGAGTTTGCCTTGTGACTTCATGTATTGGATAAATGATTCTGGCGCAAGGGCGCGCAAAACACAAGGCCGCAGGATGCCGCCGTCTACCAAATCTGCATAGTAGACATTTTTGATGCGCATTGCCGCGTTGAGCGCAAGAGAAAAGCCTTCCACGTCTTTAGGTAAGACATCAAATTCGACCAACCACTCATGGTAAGGGAGGCCGCCCTCTTTGGGGCGCACCTGTGGGGCGACGGTAAATTCTCTCACCTGCCCACCATGGCTAGCCACGGCTAACTCCATAGCATACTCGACCTCTGAACCGATAACATGCTCACCAAAGGCAGAAATGTAATGCTTGATTCTGCCCGAGACGCGAATACGATAGGGAGACTTGGACACAAATCGAATCGTGTCCCCAATGCTATAGCCCCAAAGACCAGCATTGGTGTTAAGGATCAGCGCATAGTTGACACCCAGCTCAACCTCTCCAATGGTTAACCGCGGCGGGTTTTCTTCAAAATATTGATCTGCCGGAATAAACTCATAGAACATCGCATTGTCGAGTAAAAGCAATAGATCCTTACTGTCTTTGCGGTCTTGATAGGCGAAGAAGCCTTCAGAGGCAGGATAGGTTTCTAAGATGGGGATATTGCGGCCAAAAAGTTCAGCAAAACGTGCTTTATAGGGTTCAAAGGAGACACCGCCCGTAATAAAGAGGTCGAAGTTTGGGAAAACGTCCGCCATCGTGGTCTTTCCCGTTTTTTCCATGAGACGCTCAAAGTACATCTGCACCCAAGGGGGGATTCCGCTGATGACCGTCATGTCTGCCTGGTGGGTTTCTTCTACAATGGCGTCCACTTTGGTTTCCCAATCCTCTATGCAGTTTACCTCCCAAGAGGGCATGCGGTTTTTTAATAAATAACGCGGAACAAAATGTGCCGTAATACCCGAAAGGCGACCAGTGGAAATCCCGTTTTTACTTTCTAGTTCCGGACTCCCCTGTAAGAAGATCATTTTACCATTCAAAAATGCAGTGCTTCCCGTGTTTAAGATATGGGCAAAAAGGGCATTTCTGGCCGACTTAACGTGGTACGGAACCGACTCCTTGGTCAGCGGAATGTATTTTGCTCCAGAGGTGGTCCCGCTTGTTTTAGCAAAATAAGTAGGCTTGCCGGGCCATAAGATATCAGGCTCTCCCGCAACGACACGGTCTACATAATGGCGCAATTCTTCATAATCACGCACAGGAACGCGTGCCTGAAAGTCTTGCATATTTCGGATGTTGGCAAAATCATGGTCTTTGCCAAAAGCCGTGTCCTTTGCTTTTTTGATTAAGTCTTGAAAGACTTTTTCTTGTGTTTCAATGGGTTTTGACGCCCAACGCTTGGTTTCTTTAGCCGCCAAGCGGGCCCACACGTGTGCGCCGAGTTCTTTCAGGTTGGCCATCTTAAAGTCCAAGTAGTTTTTCAAGATTGAGGGACTCTCCGTTCAACCAATATTGTATAGAGACAAAAGGTATTTCTCCTTCGGGCGCTTCTCCAATGTTGCCCAAAACATCCCCTTGTTTCACATAATCACCAACGCGTCGGTTTGCTTTGCCTAGGTTTCCGTAGCGACCTAGCCCCCCCCCTTGGTGTTGAACCAAAACCGTAAAGCCCAAAGAAGGCGTTCCCTCAATAGCTAATACGGTTCCGTCTTTCATGCTTTGTACTTCAGCGCCCTCTTCGCCAGATATTTTAATGCCAAAATTCCGCCGAGCGCTCCGCTGTCCCTCGATAAGTGTCCCCACTAGAGGCATCAAAAGATCTTTATCGGGATCAACAACGGTTTTGGCTTTAGCCTCCAACTCTGCAACACTCTGTCTTAACGCAAGCTCTCGGTCTGTGGGTTTTAAGTGCTTAGGGCTCCACCCAGCGGGTAGAACGTTCGCCGCACCAAGAGAATCAGCAGGAAGGTCGTTATTAATGACGGCCTGAAAGCGACGTATAAAAGCCTCTTGATAGGCGACTTGCGTCATTAAAGAATCCGACTCCTGGTCAAGAGAAATAGCAGAGCGACGCAGATAAGTACTGGCGTAGCCAGGGATATATTCACGCAATGGGGTGTAAGCCACGAGCAAAATGGTGGCGAGAATCAGCACGACGGCGGTGGTTCCCACGGCAAGAAACACATTAAACCGGCTCAGAACCATGGAAAAGCGCTCCTCAAAGGAGGCCTCATCTAAAAGCACGACGCGGTATTTCCGCAGCCACTTTTTCCAACCGGTTGGTTTATTTTCTGTGTTTCGCATTTCGTCGCAAATATATTCGGTCTGCTTTGCCCCGCTCAATGAAATAACTTTGGCCCCCCGTCGTTAACAATATTCGGCCCCAAAGTATCGCATGAAGGTAAAACCATTCTCTAACGTATTCATCGGAAGTCTCCTTTTGGGAAGCCTCCTTGTCGGGGCGGGTTGTAGCCGAACCAAAGACCGGGCCATCAACCGGACTTTTCACCAAATGACGGCCAAGTTCAATCCGCTTTTCAATGGGCAAGAGGCTTATTCAGAGGCGCTTAAATCCCTGGAAGAAGAGCATGTGGACGTTTATGACCGGGTTTTAGACATCTATCCCTACAACAACGCGAAGGAAGGCAGCGCCGCTGCAGGCCGTTTAAAAACAGCCGTAGAAAAGGCGACCAAGACGGTTCAGGAGCACAGCATGATGGTACGCGGGAATCAACGCAACCTTGTGGTATACGATGCCTATAGGCTGCTAGGGGATGCGCAGGCACTTTTAGGCCTAGATGTGGCTGCGCAGGAGTCGTACGCGATTATCACACGCAATACAGACCGAAAAGCAAAGCGCCCCCGGAATCAAGAACGCTTATTTACAAAAGGGGAAGCACACCAGTTTTATACCGCAGAACTCCATCGAATTCAAATACTAGCAAGACAAAAAAATGGCCCGGCAACACTCGCTGCATTGGATGAGCTTGAGCGCACGGGCGTTGACGAAAGGTATTTGGAGGACATACGCATTCTGCGCGCCCAAGGGCACCTTTCCAATGGAGAGCTTCTTCTTGCAGCAGACTATTTAAGGACAGCGGCAGAAAAGGGGAAGAACAAGAAAAGCAATGCCCGCCATGCCTTCATTGCGGGTCAATTGTATGAAAATATGGGCGAGCGTGTTTTGGCACGCGCGGCATTTGAACGATGTATTGCGGGACAACCAGGGACCTACGATATGCTGCTTGAAGCACAGCTGCATAAAACCATCAACGGAGACGGTCGCCCGCAAAAACTGTATGCGGAATTGCTGAAACTACTGAAAGAACCCAAAAACGCGGGCTACCGTGATCGAATTTATTATGCCCTAGCGCGTGTTGCCAAAAGTCAAGAAGACGATAAAAACCAGCTGTTTTACCTGAGCCGATGTGTCGGCGCCGGACAAAGCGCGCGCGCTGTTTTATGGGCCTTAGCTTATTCAGATAGAGGAGACATGTATTTTGAGGCAAAGCGTTATGCCCTAGCTCAAGTAGATTTAGACTCTGCCTATGCCCTCTTACCAGAGGAACATGCCCTAAAAAAGACGCTTGCGAAGCGTCGTGATGGATTAAATGCCTTGATGGCGGTAATAGGGATTGTAGAAAGAAACGACTCCCTTCTTGTTTTAGGCACAAAGCCTGACGCAGTTCTGCGGTCAAAGTTCACGGCCTATGTGAAAGATTTGAAGCGTCAAGAACAACAAGCTATCCGTGCCGCTGAACGCGCCATCCTCAATGCTCAGCTGAATGCCCAATCGTCGCTGATGGCCGCAACGGGGCCTGTTGCAGGGGCAAACACCGCGGGCGGCTGGATCTTTTATAATCCAGTAGCGCGGGCGGCTGGAATCGCCAGCTACACAACACAATGGGGGCAAAGACCCAACGTAGATAACTGGCGCCTACAAAGCGCTTCTGGCACCTGGGCGATGGGAAATATGGCACAAAGCGGCCCCTCTGCGAGTGAAGACCCAACGGGAGGGGAAGAAGCGTATGTAGACCCGACCTATGATGTGGAGAGCTACTTGCGGGCCATACCCAAACGCGCGGAAGCGCGCGACTCTTGTCAGCAATTGATCTGTTCGGCCCTACTTGAGGCCGCCGCCATCTACCGTGACCAAATTGGCGACCTTGACCGAGCATTAGCGGCACTGATGCGAACGAAGGCAGAGTGTGGCTTGCCGGACTCGTTATCCGCACGATGTGCAGAAACGGGCGGCCTAGAGGGCTGTAATGACGATGCTTTTGTCCGCTATGCCTTACATCGCCTTCATCTCCAAAGGGAAGAAGGCATCCAGGCCGAAGCAGAAAAAATAGAAGTACTTACGCACTACCCCTTGAGTCGGTATGCAGCGCTATTACGCGGAGAAACACTAGAAACAAACACCAAAGCCCCGACGACGAAGGCATTTCGTGCTCTGGTGAGCGACGTAGAAAACCGAAAGTGGGCCGACGCATTAAAGCGTTTTGATGCGACAACATGGAACCCAGAAGAGGCGCCGCGTGCATCCCTATTAAGGGCCCAGGCCACCGGGGGGACAGAAGGGCGTTCGGCCTTTATTGCTGCCCTTACAGAGGTAGAAGAGGGCTTCCCCAACACGCCTCAGGCGGTGGCTGCGGCAAACATTAAAATGGCCCTCGCCTCGGATGCGACAGATGTGGCGGCCTCTAAGTCGCCTTATGTTGAAGCGTTAGCTGCGCCCCACCAGGTCTTGATTGTTTTTAGTTCTGCAGGAAATGCGAATGATGTGCGCAATGCCTTAGCCCGCTTTCACCAGCAATATTTTGCTGGGAGCCCCATGAGTATACGGATGCTTCCCTTAACGGAAAGCGCCCAAATAGTCGCCATTGACGGGTTCAAGAACAGCACGGAGGCGATGGACTATAGAACCAAAGTGAAGCGGGCCTCTGCAGTCACGCAATTTTTAAATTCATACGATCCGAGCTATTGGCCTATAACCGTGCAAAACTTTTCGCATTTTTACAGCAGCAAAGACTTGGATGGTTACAAGCGCTTTGTGGAAATGATTTATACGCTATGATGAACGCACCACGACGAAACGAAGGAACAGCCGAACACAACCGCATTGTGGAAGGCACTCAAATACAAGGAAATATTCATTCTCCTGGAGATATCCGTATTGACGGGCACGTCAAAGGAAATTTGTCCGTTGGGGGCAAGCTGGTCGTAGGGCCAAGCGGCGCTGTTGACGGGGAGGTTCGTGCGCATGAGGCTTCCGTGGGGGGCCGCGTTATAGGTAAATTAGAGATCAAAGGCTTGACGACCCTGCTTCAAACAGCCAATGTCCAGGCAGATCTTAGCACGGGCCAGCTCGCCGTGGAGCCAGGGGCTCAGTTTACGGGAACCTGTGCCATGGCCAACCGCAAAACAATGGCAACGCCGGCGGATGCTACGGCTAAAAAAGAGGCCTCTGCGGCCTAAACCGCAGGGTCTATGAAAAACGCATTAAAGTTTTCGGGGATGGCTTTTCAGATGGGCGCCATCATTTCTTTGGGGACCTACGGAGGATACCGCTGGGACCTTGCTTTGGGTCGCTGGAATGACGAGAGCACGGCATGGGCAACGCTGGGATGCTCCCTTTTTTCTACCATTTTAGCCCTGGCCATTGTGCTGAAACAAGTAATAAACGACGTAAAATGAAAAACTGGGGACCCCCTTTGTTGATCATGTATGCCCTGGGCATTTTTCTGCATGTTTTAGTATTTATAGTGTCACCTTGGCCGTCAGGCATTTTTTGGGTGGGTGACATGTATTGGGTCGGAACAGGGATAGCCCTTTTCGGTCTCGCACAAACCCTTGAGAACCAAAAAAGTGGGCGCTTTATTCCTGCTTACTTTGCTATCGGACTCCTTCGAATGTTTTTAGGATTGGGCGCCGTTATTCTTCCGCTTATGCTCAAAGAGGATCCAAATTTTAATGCTTCAGCGCTGCAGTTTGTCGCAGCCTATCTTTTTGCTCTTTTTACAGAATCTGCTCTTGCCGTTTTTTGGATCAAGAAAAAGTAGGATTTGAAAACGACGGAGAGTATCTTTGCCGCGCATTTTGCAAGGCTCTATGATTAAAAAGTTCAGCTTCCTTTTCGGTCTATTCTTCTTTTCCTCTCTTTCGCTTTTAGCGTCAGAGGGCAACGACTATACTGCACATCACAACGATACGACCATCATGGAGGCGCTTGAAGCCAAGGCAGACTTTGACCCTGCCGCGGTTATTATGCACCACATTGCAGACAGTCATGGCTGGCATCTTTTTGATTGGAATGACCACCCGGTAAGCATTCCTTTGCCGGTGATTCTTTACACCAAACAAGGCCTAGTCGTTTTTTCCTCCTCCTCCTTTCATCATGATGAAGAAGGAACCCACGTGGTAGAAGCAGGCGGTCAACGCTTTGTAAACATTCACGAAAAAATATATTACGCCTCCGAAAACGCCAATGAGCACGGAGTATTTTCAGAAATGGACCACGAGACCCACGAAGTGGCCAACGCAAAGCCGTGGGACATCTCGATTACCAAAAACGTGGCCTCGCTTCTTTTTGGCGCAGTAGTCATCTTGCTTTTATTTCTTTCCGCAGCACGGTCGTACAAAAAGAATCCAAATGCCGCCCCTCGTGGCGTTGCAGGATTTGTAGAACCCTTAGTGGTATTTGTCCGCGACGACATTGCCAAAAACAACATTGGGCCTGACTACAAGCGTTTTGTCCCCTTACTCTTGACTATTTTCTTCTTTATTTTAATCAACAATATGCTAGGATTGGTTCCCCTCTTCCCGGGAGGAGCCAACGTGACGGGCAATATTGCTGTGACGATGGTCTTGGCGGTTGTAGCTTTCCTTGTCACCAATTTCAACGGAAACAAGCACTACTGGCAGCACATTTTCTGGATGCCTGGCTTGCCCGTTTTGATAAGGCCCTTACTCACCATTGTAGAATTTATTGGCATTTTCACGAAGCCTTTTTCTTTGATGATTCGACTGTTTGCCAACATTACAGCAGGACACATCATTGTATTGAGCTTAGTTTCCTTGGTCTTCATCTTCGAAACAGTATGGGTAAGTCCTGTCTCTGTTTTGTTGACCTTGTTTATCTCTGTTTTGGAGTTGTTGGTTGCAGCATTGCAGGCGTACATCTTCACCCTATTAACGGCCCTCTACATTGGAGCAGCCGTACATGAAGAACACCACTAAACACTAATTTTAACTCAAATCCCCCCTAGTATCATGACCGGAAGTATCGCAGCACTTGGAGCAGGTTTGGCCGTTATCGGCATAGGTATCGGTATTGGCTTGATTGGCGGTCGCGCCATGGAAGCTATTGCCCGCCAGCCTGAAGTCACGGGCAAAATCCAAACCAATATGATTATCTTAGCCGCGTTGATTGAAGGTGCCGGTTTGTTCGGTATCGTTGTCGCGTTGTTGGGTATTTAATAACGCACCTTTTACAGGGCCGTTTGGCAGCCAGCGTGCTGCTAAACGAGCCTTTTTGGTGAATGTGTTAATCGAAGAAAACAAAGTACAATGGGTATCGTAACGCCAGGCTTTGGCCTCATTTTTTGGACGTCAATCACGTTCTTCCTCCTTCTTTTCCTTTTGGCAAAGTTTGCGTGGAAGCCAATTTTGAAAGCCGTTCAAGAACGTGAAGAGGCCATCAATTCCGCCCTCAGGGCGGCCGAAGCAGCTAAAGCCGAAATGGCTTCGCTTCAGTCCAATAACGAGCAACTCTTGAAGGAGGCACGCGAAGAGCGCGAGGCTATGCTGAAAGAGGCGCGCGCTATGCGTGACAAAACGATTTCGGACGCCAAAGGCGCCGCATCGGAAGAGGCCGCCAAGGTATTGGAGGCTGCACGTGTCCAGATTCAGAACGAGAAGATGGCGGCGATGACCGAGGTGAAAACCC
>LICG01000026.1 GCA_001438205.1 Cryomorphaceae bacterium BACL7 MAG-120322-bin74 | reverse complement strand
ATAACCTGATGTACCGTGATGGAATGAAGGGAAGCAGCTTTGTCAAGCGCTTTGCTATGACCGGCGTGACACGCGATAAAGAATACCACTTGACACAAGGAACCAAAGAGTCCTCTATCCTCTACCTATCTGTAAATCCAAATGGAGAAGCAGAAACGGTGACGGTACATCTGCGCGCCTTGGCTCATCTAAAAAAGCTAAAGTGGGATGTGGATTTTTCTGGCATTGCTGTGCGTTCACGCAGCGCTAGGGGCAATACGGTCACAAAAAATGCGATAAAAAAAATTGAACTGAAGTCAGAGGGCTTGAGCACCTTGGCAGCGCGCAAGCTCTGGTTTGATGAAGCGGTATTAAAGCTCAATGATCACGGACGTGGTCGATTGTTAGGTGCCTTCCGAGGAGAGGATCGATTATTACAAGTGGATAAGAATGGCCGCGCAAGGATTTTCATTCCTGAGCTGACGACGCATTTTGAGGAATTGCCTTATTTCCTTGAAAAATGGGAGGCAGATAAGCCCTATGCCATGGTCTATTTTGATGGGGAGAAGGAAAGATCCATGGTCAAACGTTTTGTGTTTGAACCTAAAAATGATCAATGGGACTATCTCATTTCTGACCACAACCAGTCAGAGGTATGGGTCCTGAATGCCGCAGACCATGTTGAAGTAGAAGTAACCTACAAAAAGATAAAAGGCAAAGAGAAAGATACAGAGGTAGTCAACCTGCAAGACTTTATTACAGTGAAGGGATGGAAAGCAGCAGGAAATCAATTATCCACTTGGCCAGTGAAGTCTTTGATGGTCACCTTAGCTGAAAATGTTGCCCAAGAAGGGAATACAAGAGAAGAACTTACACCGGAGGAACCTTCGGTGGGAGATAGGCCAGAGGTAGAAAATCCTCCAGTAGAGTTGCTGGAAACGCAGGTGATGCCGCTAAGGGATGATCCTGCAACGCAAAATTTGGAGGATGAAAAGTCAGAAATGCTAAGTGTAACCCTGGAAGAGGTAGATTTGAGTCCTAAAGAAACCCACACTTCCCTGCCTCCCGTTCATGACGATGTGGATACGGAAGATGATGGGCAATTCACGCTAAAATTTTAACAATGAAACAGGTTGTTTTTAGCCTGCTCATGGCGGCAAGTGTTGTAGCACTTAGCCAACCGAGCAATGACAGTTTACATATGCGCAGTCTGCTGCATTACCCGGTAGCTCAGTGGGGCATTGCGGGAGCGCATGCAGATTGTGCGGATATATGGGGATATGCAGATTCAGCCACGGGCACGGAGTATGCCATCATAGGAAACCGAAAAGGCACCTTAGTCGTGGACGTCACGAACCCAAGTAGTCCAAGTAATGAACTTTGGGTGCCTGGCTCCAGTAGCCTGTGGCGTGATATCAAAACGTGGAGTCACTATGCCTATGTGGTGCATGACGTTCCTTCGGGGACGAATCCGGCCTACAATGGATTGTTGATCATTGACATGGATAGTTTGGCACAAGGCCGATGGAAGTTTCTAAAATTGCCTGTTCCTCGTGCTAGCGGACAGGTGGATACACTTGCACGGGCGCACAACCTCTTTATCGATGAAAATGGCATGCTCTATGCATTTGGAAGCAATGTAGGCGTAGGTGGGGCCATTTTAGTAGACGTGGCCACAGACCCTTGGAACCCAGTGGCTGTGGGATTGTACGATAGTTATTATTTCCACGATGGTGTGGCGCGAAATGACACCTTGTATGGGGCGGGTCTTTACTCAGGGGTAGTGGTGGTGAATGTTGCCCTTCCCTCTAATCCACAAACGGTAACGAGTTGGGCGACGCCGAGCAACTTTGCCCATAATTGTTGGTTGGGTGATGATGGGAATACCCTCTATACGACCGATGAAGTAGCAAATGGCTTTATCACAGCCTACGACATACACGACCTGAGTAATGTGGATGAAATTTGGCGTCATCAAATTCAACCAGGCACCTCTATCATACCGCACAATACCCATGTTGCCGGAAATTATTTGGTTACTTCCTATTACACATTTGGGGTGCATGCCATGGATGTAGAATATCCAGAATTACCCGTATTGGTTGGCTATTACGATACTTCTCCTTTCACAGGAGGAGGCTATTATGGCAATTGGGGTGCGTATCCATTTTTACCGAGTGGCCGAATTTTGGCTTCCGACATGGAAGAGGGTCTCTTTGTGTTGGAACCTGAATACCCCGAAGTGAGTCGGTTGCATGTTCAGCTTGGGCACATCAATTGGGGTGCGGGTTCAAACGTAACCTATGGCAACATCACCAGCAAAGACTTTGTGTACTTCAAGCATAGCGGGGACACTCTTTTTGCCGATGCGGATGGCATCGTAAAGTTTAGCCAAGCGCAGGCCATGTTGGATACGCTCATCTATCCATTTGAGTATCAGTTGGGGCTTGGAAATGGCCAAGGGGACGATAGTTTATTTGTCGCTTTAGGTTCCGGTCAATACCCACATGATACCTTGATTGGTTCTTGGTCTTGGAGTGTGTCTGAACAGCCTACAGTGCCCTTCCAAGTCAATACGGCAGATGATCATTGGACACTTGTCTCTGGAGATGAGGCATTTTTACATGTGGTATTGAACCTGTTTAGCCTGGATGGCAAAGAAATTTGGTCAGATTCCTGGATGCGTAATCGCAGAAAATCCATTCCCTTCCCTTATAGCCCGGGGCTATATGTTTTAACTTTTAGAAAGTTGGATGGGACCGAAGGTTCCGTTAAAGTGTATCGGCCTTAAAGGGTTGCAACTATGATGAAATGAAAAAAGCCTGGCAACCATTGCCAGGCTTTTTTCATTGCCCTCATGGGGATTAGAAATTCGGCTTGAAGAGGTAACGACTATAAAAGTCATCAATCGCTTCAATGGCCTCTTCCGGGCTGTCGACCACCTTTAAAAGATCCATGTCTTCCATGTTAATGAGTCCATTGCCGCCCAAAGTCCTCCGAATCCAATCCAATAAACCCGCCCAATAGTCACGGCCAACAAGGACCACGGGAAACTTGCCAATTTTTTTCGTTTGGATCAACGTGATGGCTTCAAACATCTCATCCAAGGTGCCAAAACCTCCTGGCATGACAACAAATCCTTGCGAGTACTTCACAAACATCACTTTTCGGACAAAGAAATAATCAAAATTCACACTCTTGTCCAAATCAATAAAATCATTGCCTTTTTGTTCATGTGGAAGTTCAATATTGAGGCCAACAGAGGGAGCGTGAACAGCAAGTGCGCCGCGGTTTGCCGCTTCCATAATGCCAGGGCCACCACCGCTGATAATGCCGTAGCCTTTTCGTCCAAGGCCTTCTGCAATGGCTTGGGCATCTTTATACCAGGCGTGGTCTTCTTTTAGTCTGGCTGAACCAAAAATGCTGACACAAGGACCAATGCGTGATAGACGTTCATAGCCTTCAACAAATTCAGACATGATTTTGAAAATGGCCCAGGAATCATTGGTTCGAATTTCATTCCAAGATTTGCGCTTGAATGCTTTTGCGATCGGTTCGGTTGAATTGGTTGCCATAAGTGGATAGGGTTGTTTTATTCAAGGTAAGGATTTTGTTTCAGTCCCTCCCTTTGGTTTGACTTAACTCAATTTTGTTGTGCGAGGGCCCTGGCGATAAACGGTGCCGTCAAGCTTTCTTTTGCTAAAGCCAACGTTTCAGGGGTTCCAACTGCAACAATATGGCCGCCGCCTTTCCCCCCTTCAGGGCCAAGGTCAATCATCCAATCGGCTTGGGTCATTACATCCACATTGTGCTCAATAATTAAGGCTGTATTTCCCTTGGTAACGAGTCTTTCAATGACCTTGAGTAGAATCCGGATATCCTCAAAATGAAGTCCGGTGGTCGGTTCGTCTAGAATATATAGGGTGCGGCCCGTATCTCGTTTACATAGTTCGGTGGCCAACTTGATGCGTTGCGCTTCGCCCCCAGATAAGGTGGTGGAAGGTTGGCCCAAGGTGACATACCCCAATCCCACATCTAAAAGGGTTTTGAGCACTTTTTTGATTTTTGGAATGGCTTCAAAGAAGACGAGCGCATCTTCAATAGGGAGGTTCAAGATATCCGAAATGCTCTTCCCTTTGTACCGAACCTCCAGTGTTTCTCGGTTGAATCGCTTTGCTTGGCAGGTTTCACATGGGACGTACACGTCAGGTAAAAAGTTCATTTCTACCACACGCATCCCCCCTCCTTGACAGGTTTCACAACGCCCCCCTTTGACATTAAAAGAAAAGCGGCCAGGGGCATAGCCGCGGACTTTTGCTTCAGGGAGCTCTGCAAAGAGCTTACGGATGTCATTAAAGACATTGGTATAGGTCGCAGGGTTAGATCGAGGCGTCCTGCCTATGGGGCTTTGGTCTACATCAATCACCTTGTCGATGTGTTCCATGCCTTCTAAGCGATCAAATGGGGCAGGTTTGGTGAGTAATCCCTGGAGAGGGCCAGCAAGGGCAGGGTAGAGGCTTTGGTTGATCAAAGTTGACTTTCCTGAGCCTGAAACGCCCGAAACCACCGTGAGCGTCCCAAGGGGTATTTCAAGATCTACCTTCTGAAGATTATTTCCACTCGCACCAAACATGCGCAAGAAATGCCCGTTTCCAGGTCTACGCACGGCAGGAATAGGCATGCGTAATTCACCGCGTAAATACTGACCTGTCAAACTAGCTGATTTTGCCACGGCATCAAAGTCGCCTTGGGCAACTACGCGGCCACCGTGCAGGCCAGCCCGCGGACCAAGGTCCAAAATGTGATCTGCTGCACGCATCATGTCTTCATCGTGCTCCACTACAATCACGGAGTTGCCTAGATCTCTCAGTCGTTGTAGGCTTTGAATTAAACGCATATTGTCGCGTTGATGAAGACCGATGCTCGGTTCATCCAGGATATACAGCACATTGACCAGTTGTGAGCCTATTTGCGTGGCAAGGCGAATCCGCTGCGCTTCTCCACCGCTTAGGCTTCTGGCAGCGCGGTTGAGGCTCAAATAGTGCAATCCGACATCAACCAAAAATCCTAGACGGGTTTGTAATTCCTTCACTATTTCCCCACCAATGCGCTGTTGAGCATCGCTTAATTTTGGTTGAAGATGATCAAGCCATGAGGCTAATTCGCCAATACCCATAGAGGCCAAGTCGGCGATACTCTGGTCTAGAATGCGGAAATGCAGTGATTCTGGCTTCAGCCGCTGACCTGCGCAAGAAGGACAAAGGGTTTCTACCATGAAATCATCTGCCCAGCGCTGTAGGGTCTTGCTTTGACTCTCGTTTTTCTGAGATTCGATAAAGGCCACGAGGCCTTCGTATTGAATGTTGATTTTCCGCGTAACGCCTACCGCCTTGTTGTTGCTGGTAAACTGCTCTTCATGCCCTTGAAGTATGGCATGTTGCCCTTCTTCGGAAATTTTCTCCC
The DNA here is from genome assembly GCA_001438205.1 of Cryomorphaceae bacterium BACL7 MAG-120322-bin74. GTDB lineage: Bacteria > Bacteroidota > Bacteroidia > Flavobacteriales > Schleiferiaceae > TMED14. Next base: position 16,921 of record LICG01000026.1, on the reverse strand, counting down.
AAGGAGTATCGAGATCAAAGCCAAAGCGAATGCCCAAGTATTCCATTTGTTGGAAGATCCAGGACCTTCTAAAGGTGCCCAACGGAGCGAGCGCACCATTATGCAATGTAAATTTTGGATGGGTGATGACTTTTTCCAAATCTACCACCTGGACATGGCTAAGGCCATTACATTGCGGGCACGCCCCTTTGGGTGAATTGAAACTGAAGGCATTAGGCTCAGGTTCCGCATAAGAGACACCCGTTGTGGGGCACATTAAGTGTCGACTAAAGTGAACAAGTTTTCCCGTGTCCACATCTGTCACCATGATATTTCCCTTGCCTAGACGCATGGCCGTGATGATACTTTTCTTGACCCTTTCATCACTCCCAGGTTCTACGACAATGCGGTCAATGACAATTTCAATGTCATGTGTTTTGTATCGATCGAGCTTGAGCCCACGGGTGATGTCGACAAGTTCCCCATTGATACGAGCACGCAGGTAGCCTTGCTTGGCCATGCTGTCAAATAACTCGCGATAATGCCCTTTTCGGCCTTTAATCACCGGGGCTAAGAGGGCAATGCGCTTGCCTTCAAATCGTGTTAAAATTTGCGCGCGGATTTCTTCATCTGTATAGCTTACCATGGGCTCGTTGGTCTCCATGGAATAAGCCGTGGCGGTCCGTGCATACAGCAGACGCAAGAAGTCATAGACTTCGGTGACGGTTCCTACGGTGGATCTCGGATTTCTGTTGGTCGTTTTTTGCTCGATGGCAATGACCGGACTGAGTCCTTCAATGCTATCCACATCAGGCCGTTCCATCGTACCCAAAAATTGCCGGGCATAGCTGGAAAAAGTCTCCATATAACGGCGTTGCCCTTCTGCGTATAGGGTATCAAAAGCCAAGGATGATTTTCCGCTACCACTCAAGCCTGTGATAACCACCAAGGCTTCACGAGGGAGGGTCACGTCAATCTGCTGCAAATTGTGCTCTCGTGCACCTAAAACGGTGATTTTTCCGGCCATTATTTTGATTGTTCGGATGTGACGGCCTTATTCGGAACCGAAATAGTGTACCTACTTCCTGAGGTATTGCGCAGAAAGGCTTCACGCAACCAAGGATTGTGACGTTTTAATTCGTTGTAACTCCAACCGAATGGGTGTGCCCATTCGCCCCAACTAACAACGGCCGAATCGACGGTAACCTGTTGGTCATCCCAAGGCGCATCATAATCCCCCGGCGCAAGATCAAACCCATACGCTCTTGGCTGCTCAAAAATGCACTTGAGGGCGAGAATACGAAAAACATAGCGCTTGGTCTCCTCATTGAGAAGAAGGTCATAATAGGTGGTCTCAGCTTGGCGGTCCATCTGGCGCTGTAGCCCTGCCATGCCCATATTATAGGATGCGGCAGCAAGGGTCCAAGAGCCAAATCGGGCATGCGCATTTTTTAAGTAGGCAGCTGCAGCCCGGGTGCTTTTTTCAAGATGGAAGCGTTCATCCACTTCCTCGTTGACTTCAAGCCCGAGGTCTTTCGCGGTGCCGGGCATGATTTGCCAAAATCCTGCTGCGCCAGCAGGTGAAACGACGGGCAATAGGCCACTTTCAATAACGGCGAGGTAGATAAAATCATCAGGCACCCCTTCTTCCCGCAGAATGTCCCTCATTTGGGGGAGGAGCCTTGTGCTCCGCTTAAGGAGTTGTAGGGTATTGGAGTGCCAATACGTATTGGTGAGAAGCTCTTTTTGGAGCCGCTCTTGCGCATCCTCTTGGTCTAAGGGCACTTGTTCCGTGGCCAAGGATAGTTCCAATGGCAATGGAATCAAGCGGGTATGGTTATGTTCTGAAATAAAAAGCAGTCGTTCTCCATGGGATGTTGGACTGGGTATCGCCATGATGGCCGCCAAGGACGTGAGACTTAAAAAGAGAAGGGGCCTTTTCATTTTGGATCAAATTGAGGGCCTGTAAAAGGACTGTGAAATGTGTCAAAGGGCGATCCACTTTGGTCTTTGGCCGAAAGGGTGGGGTGGAAGGCTGAGGCGCCCCAAGTGCCAGCCCAATCAATGCCAAGCGTGGGGTCATTAAAATCGATACATCCTTCCGCTTCAGGGGCATAGAGGGCACTGCATTTATATTGAAAAATGGTGTGATCTTCAAGTGTTAAAAAGCCATGCGCAAAACCTGCTGGGATATGAAGACGGTGATGGTTTTGGGATGAAAGGATTGCCCCAAAATGTTGTCCATAAGTAGGGGATAGGGGGCGAATATCAACAGCCACATCGTACGCAGAACCCTGTACCACGCTCACCAGTTTGGACTGGTGGAAGGGTGGCGCCTGAAAGTGCAAACCACGCAATACCCCGCGTGCACTCATGCTTTCATTGTCTTGGAGCCAGTCTGACAGGGTTGTTTCTGCGCGAAAGGATTCAAAGAAATAGCCACGCTCATCCCCAAACATCTTGGGTGCAAGTAAGAATAATCCAGGCAAAGGTTCTTGTAGAAGTTCGAGGCCAAATTTTTTCATGTGGTAAAAGCGTTTTGAGTCCAGGAGTACAACGTTGCCTGGGCCGATGGATTTCCCGCGACGATTTGTCGGGCATGAATGAGTTGAAAATCGTTTTCCGCCTTTTGGTGGAAGGTGGTCACCTCTCCACCAGCTTCTCTTACCAGCAGGATGCCTGCGGCCACATCCCATGGGGCAAGACCATGTTCAAAGAAGGCTTGAAAGCGCCCTTCGGCCACCCAAGAAAGGTCTGTGGCGGCTGAGCCAAATCGACGGACCCCTCTTGACCCCTTAAAGCAGGATTGCAGTACGTCTAAGTAGCTCGATAAGGCCTCAAAGTCGTAGTAAGGAAAGCCGGTGGCGACTAAACTGTCTTCCATGATGGGACCTTGAAGAATGTCTAAACGTTGATCATCTAACCACGCGCCTTTTCCTCGGATCGCTGTGTATAGGTTGCTTTGGCCCAATTCATAGACGGCTGCCCAGATCAAATCGACGCCTTCCATGAGCGCAACAGATACGGCATAGGGGGGTAGGTCATGCATAAAATTGGTGGTACCATCCAAGGGGTCTATAATCCAATTATATCCATCCTCTACCCATTGGGCACCGCCCTCTTCTCCCAGAACACCAGACCCTGGTAAAAGGGTTTGAAGTCCTTTAATCAATTGCTCCTCCGCTTCTCGGTCCACATAGCTAACCAAGGCATTGAGGCTTTTTGTTTCGATGTCGCTAGGTTGAAAATGGTTGCGCTGCGCTTGGATCCATTGTCCGACTTGGCGCACAATGGCCTCCGCTTTTTTTGCTTGGGTGTCTTGCCAGGTCATACCGCGATGGAACACAAGGGTACGGGAATTCCTTCTACAGAAAGGCAGTCGTCGTTTGCCCATCCGCCTAGGATGACATGCTCAACGGTTCCCGCACGTTGTGCGTTAAAGGTGTCAGATACCCGAATGTAGTTTTCTGTATAGCCTTGCATTCGCCCATTTCGGTCAGCATCTTCCCAAAGCACACGTCGGGTCTGCCCAAGGTGTTTGAGTGCAAAATCACGCTGTTTTTGGGCACTCAGTAGGCGTAAGCGATGATTTCGCGCTTTACGCTCTACGGGGGGAATCACTCCTTCAAAATCCACGGCTTCGGTCCCTGGTCTTTCTGAATAGGTAAAGACATGGAGGTATCCGATCGGGAGCTTTTGGAGGAATTGAACCGTATCTAAAAAATGTTCTTCTGTCTCGCCAGGGAATCCCACAATCACATCGACGCCAATACAGGCATCTGGGGTGAGGGCAAGAATGGCTTCTACTCTTTGCGCATAGAGGTCGCGGCGGTATCGACGCTTCATACGACCTAGGATTTCATCGTTTCCACTTTGTAGCGGTAGGTGAAAATGAGGTACGAAGCGTTGACTTTGGGAGACAAACTGAATCACCTCGTCACTCAAAAGGTTGGGTTCAATACTCGAGATACGGAGACGGTCCAATCCCTCTACGCCATCTAGGGCTTGTAAAAGATCGATGAAGCGATGTTCATGGCGTTTATTGCCCAGTTCTCCTTTGCCATAATCGCCAATATTGACACCCGTTAGGACAACTTCTTGTACGCCTTGTTTGACCAGAGACGCAGCCTGTTTGACCGCCTGCTCTAATGGGGCAGAACGGCTGGTGCCGCGCGCCATGGGGATGGTACAATACGTACAGTTGTAATCACATCCATCTTGCACTTTGAGGAATGCCCGTGTGCGGTCTCCATAACTATAGGCCGATTCGTAGCGGCTGACATCTTGAATTTCACACGAATGAACCGTCGCTTCTTCTTGTTTTGTTAGGTCCGTTAAAAATTTACGTAGGTGCAATTTTTCACTTGCGCCAATGACGAGATCAACGCCTTCTAAAGCGGCAATTTCCGATGGGCGCAGCTGGGCGTAGCAACCCGTCACCACAATAAAAGCAGATGGATTGGCACGCAATGCCTTGCGCACGACGCTACGACATTCTACATCGGCCTGGTTGGTGACCGAACAGGTGTTGATGACCACGACATCTGCACCTTCCTTAAGTTCGATCAAGTGCATTCCCGCTGCTTGCAGATCACGGGAAATCGTGCTTGATTCAGCAAAATTTAATTTGCAACCAAGGGTGTGAAAAGCAACAGATTTTCCAGAAAGGCCCATCGTGCGAATTTACGGCTTTTACTCGGTGCTATCTTTGGAACATGCGGTCAAAATTCTCATGGGCTAACTGGGCCTACTTAGGTCTACTCTTGCTTCACCTTACAGGCTGTTCCGAGGAGCCACATGCGCAGCAAGGCGAAGTTTTTCGTTACAACGAAGCGAGTGTTATCACCTCCCTAGATCCTGCTTTTGCCAGAGATCAAGGGCACAATTGGGTAGCGATGCAATTGTTTTCTACCCTGGTAGAGACAGACTCAAATCTAGCTATTCGTCCCAATTTGGCCGAATCATGGCACATGGACTCCAATGGCTATAAGTGGAATTTCACCTTGCGCTCCGATGTTTGGTTTCATGCGGATGCATGCTTTGCGCCGGCGGCTGCGCGTGCCTTTACCGCTGAGGACGTCGTGTATTCATTGGATCGCCTCAGGTTACCGGCTACCGGTTCTCCAGGCGCATGGGTGTTGGAAGGCGTAAAATCAGTCAAAGCGCTTGACGCGCATCATGTCCAAATTTTATTGAAAGCGCCCGATCCTGCTTTCTTAGGACGCCTCTCTATGCCGTATTGCAGTGTGGTCGCCCACGAAGCGATAGAAAAATATGGGGCAGGATTTTCGGCTCACCCGGTGGGAACAGGGCCATTTGCCTTCAAGGCCTGGGCGCGACAAGAAAAGTTAGTGCTTCGGCGCAATCCAGCGTATTACCTAAAAGATGAGAAAGGACAATCGTTGCCCTACCTAGAGGCGGTGGCTATTCGCTTTATCCCGGATCGCCAGGCGGCGTTCTTGGAATTTGTCAAAGGACAGTTGGACTTAGTAAATGGAGTGGATGCCTCCTACAAGGATCAGCTCTTTCATTCCGATGGGGGACTGAAAGCGCAATGGCTTTCCCAATTTGTTCTTCAGAAAAGTCCGTTTCTCAATACGGAATTCTTGGGTATTCGCGCACAAAACCCTGATCCAGCTTATCTGGGTGATGCTCGTGTGCGACGCGCTTTGAATTGGGCCTTGGATCGTGTATCCATGATGCGTTATCTGAAAAACAATATTGGCATCCCAGGCTATGGTGCCATACTCCCTGCAGGTATGCCAGGCTTTAGGACAGAGGAGGAATGGAGCCAAAGCGGTCAAGCACCATGGTCATTCCGCCCGGATAGCGCCCTGTATTTATTGCAAAAAGCAGGTGTACTGAATGCAGAGGGCAAGCCGGTCGAAGGTCTTGCGCCTATCGTGATCTCTACCACGGCCAGTTACCGTGATGTTTGTGAATATGTGCAAAGTGCTTGGACGGCAGTGGGTCTCTCTGTCGAGGTGAATGTCATGCCATCTGCTTCCTTTCGAGAGGATAAGGCGCAAGGGAGGTTGCCGCTTTACCGGGCGAGTTGGATTGCAGATTACCCCGATCCAAGCAATTATTTTATGCTATTTGCTTCAGATTATGCAGCACCCAATGGTCCGAATGCTGCGCAAGTTCGCTCTGAAGTGTTTGATGATTACCTGAAAAACATAGCGAAGGCCGCAACCGAGTCTGAAAAAGAAGTGCTGCTTTACAAGGCAGAATCGTGGCTGCATACCACCGCTCCGATGGTCCCTTTATTCTATGACGAAAGTATCCGCGTGTTCAGAAAAGAATGGAAAGGCATTGCGCCACATCCCATGAATTTATTGGATTTGCGACGCGTACATAAACACTAAAGTGGGTCTTGGGCGCGCGCCATATCTACCCAAATAGGATGATGGTCACTGTCTTCTTGAAGGGTTCTTTTCATGCCTAGCGGTTGCCAGGATGTGTCCATCAGAATCCGATCAATACGGAGCGGAAAACCCCAAAGACCTGCATAGCTAGAGCCAAATCCCTTACCTACCACTTCAAAAGCATCGGTCCATGCCCGCATTCTAAAGGTCGTATTGCTTGTCGGCGCATCATTAAAGTCACCCATCCAAATGAGCGGAGGATGTTCGGGCTGACCTGCCCAATCTATGAGCTGATCCACTTGTTGAGAACGAATCTTAGCTGTGCGCGTTAGGCGCCAAGCACTATTCCATATAGATGCAGAGATACCGGCTGTATCAGATTCGACTTCCGCTTCTCTGGTGACAAAAGTGGTGGTGACAAGGTGAATATTGACCACCCGAACAAGTCCCAATGGCGTTTGAATGTCGGCCCATATAAATCCACGATGGCCTGGATAGCTTGCGGTAAAAGGCTCAAAGTTCCACTGTTGAATGGGGTACTTACTAAAGAGAAGAAGACCTTGATCCATATGGGTCGTGTGATACGGATAATTCGCTTCAAGGGCTCTTTGGGGTCCCGCATTTTCTCGGTTCTCCTGAATCGCGAGGATGTCTGCATGCAGGTCAAGGGCTTGTTGTTGCATGCGTGCTTCGGTCACAAAGGGCTCACTCCATGTAAGATTGCGCCATTGATGTACGTTCCATGTGGCAACACGAAGTTGGCCTTCCTTCATGGGCGTAGTGGTAAGATGTATCCAGCCTTTTGTTTGTGGCCAAGTGAGGCATAAAATGATGAGCCCGATCAAGGCTGAGGGACGTAATTGGCTGGCGGCCATGAGGGTCCATCCCAAATGCCAGAGTAAAAGGACGGGCCACGCCAAGGCCATGGGGGCAAGCCAAGGAAAAGGATTGGGCACGATATAAAAGCCTAATGTCGCCCCTAGCGTAAAGGGGAGCGCCAGCCAATGGGGCCATGCGGCCAACCAGCGAAAGAAAATTTTACTTTTTGCCATACCCTTCCAAAAACTCCTTTTCTCGCCGGCTCAACTGGCTGTAGCCGACTTTGGCGATCTTATCTAGAAGATCGTCAAGAAGAAATTCATGCGCTTCTTTTTTCACTATGCGCAAGTGTGTCTTGCCCTTATCATTTGGTCTACGCCCGATCCAAGCAGAAGAAAGTAGATGAGGAGATTTGGCTAAAAGGAAGCCGATAGCAGCACCGCCTAAATGAGCCAAATTTCCACCGGCATTTTCTCCTTGTAAGCCAGATAAGGAAAGCATCACCAACAGGCCTGCGACCCCCCATAAGGGCACGCGTAAGAATCCAAGTAAATACACGGGCATTTGGGGCGAAATTCGAGCAGCGGCGACGATCAAGGCAAGAACACCCCCCGAGGCTCCGACTAAGGGCTTCCAATCCGCGCCAAAAGTGGAAGCACCTAAAAAGACGATTCCACCGGACACAATCCCTAATAGGAATAACCGAACAACTTGCCGGTCTGTCCAAAAGGTTTTGAGCATGTGTCCTGAGAAATAGAGCATCAAGGCATTAAACAGGACATGCATAAAGCCGTAATGCAAGAAACCGTAACTCAAGACGCTCCAAATCTGCCCCGCACTCCAAAGGGCTATGGGCTGTAAGGCAAAAAACGTGAGAATGAATCCTTCTAGGGTCATCCCAGTATACCAACCAAAAGCTTCTAGAAGCATTTGAAGTAAAAAGAGGAAGAACATGATGGCCACAAGTCTGTGGACAACGGTTTCACGTAGCCACTGCTTCAGTTCCTCTATGGGCAAGAATTGGGACATTACTTAAAAGCGTCGAAAGCGTTTTTTCTTCCAATATTGTAAGAGAAAAAAGCCAAAGATCATGCCGCCTATATGGGCAAAATGGGCAATATTGCTGTCTTGGTTTGCAAAGCCCGAGAAGAGTTCAAATAAGCCATAGAGCAAGACAAAGTACTTTGCCTTAATCGGCATCAAGAAGTAGAGATAGATGCGTTGCTCGGGGAAGGTCATGCCGAATCCAAGCAATAGCCCAAATACTGCGCCGGAGGCTCCAATCGTAGGTGTACTGAGCAGGGCTGCTGCCATTTGCCCCGCATAGGGATTGCCCATTACCTCCCATTGGTTGGCATACCCATAGTATTCCCACATATTCACCCCCATATGACACAAGGCTGCCCCTAAACCTGTGACAAAATAAAAAATGAAAAAACGCTTACTCCCCCAGAGGTTTTCGAGCGACATGCCAAACATCCAAAGGGCGAACATATTCCCAAAAATGTGACTAAAGTTGGATAAGTCATGAAAGAAAAGGTGGGTCACCAATTGATAGGGTTCAAAATAAGGTGACTGCGGAAGATACAGGCCAAACAGATGGATCAAGTCAAAGCCCATTTGTGCAAAAACAATGCTGGCAAAATAAGCCAGTCCATTAATGATCAATAGATTTTTGATCACGGGAGGCAGATAGGAAAAGGAGCGAGGCTGAATCATGATTTACTCAAATTGTGCGGAGAGGGCGGCTCCATCTAAAATACGGGCAATCGGTTTGCCCGCGTGGTTGGTCCAGGGGTTGGCGCAAGAAAACAGCGCATCCATTAATGATTGTAGGTCTGGACTGGTCGGTAAAGGTGCAGTTTGTGTCCATTGTTCTAGCCATTGCATCACAAAGGCGGTCAATGCATCATCTTCTTCGTCTGGCTTTGAGGTCAGGAGGTCTTCAAGCCATGCAATGGCTTGAGAAGAGGTTAAAAATTGTGGCCCTGCAAGGCACTGCTTCCCTACTGCGCCATCAGCCCATTGAAAACCCAATCGAGGTAAAATATCTACCCACTCATGCCAATACCGTAGTACAGATAGATCAAGATCTTCTGGAAAAACCCAGGTCTGACTCATCATGGGCTCACCGGCATGCAGCGCATCAGAAACTTGATTAAAGTAGATGTGCTGGCGGGCGCGTTTCACATGGATGGCTACCAAGGAATTCTGTAACACGGCCACGGCAAAATGTGGCGGCAAGGGCATACACCATCCCGGTTCAAGGTTCATGCCGGTCCCAGAGGGGATTTCGGCGGCATGATCAAAGGCGAGTTGTTCAACTTCTTGTCCTTTAGGCGCTGCGAAGAAGTCGTAATTTACTTGTGCTGATGGGCGGTAGCTCGCAGTCGCTAGAGCAGAAAACTTGCCCTCGTTTTGGAAGGGATTAAAGTTCGGATCTACGTGAATAACAGGAGCACTTGGTGCAGTTTGGCCATTCAAATCTACATGTTGCTGCAAATTGTTTTCAAAGTCTAGGGTGGGCGCAACTTGGTGTATGCCTAAGGCACGTTTTACCGCACTTCGGACAATGGCATAAATGGCGCGTTCATCGTCAAATTTCACTTCTGATTTTGCCGGATGTACGTTCACATCCACCCGATCAGTTGGGACGCTGAGAAATAAGACATAGGCGGGATGATGCTCAGCAGGAATCAGCCCATCAAAGGCCTCAATAATCGCCCTGTGAAGGTATCCGCTTTTAATGGGCCGTTTGTTCACATAGAGGTATTGGTCACCCCGTGTTTTACGTGCGTGTTCAGGACGGAGTACAAAACCTTCCGTTTTGACCACATCCGTGACCTCGCCTACAGGGACTAGGCGTTCATTGGCCTTTTTGCCGAGGATTTGGGCTACTCTTTGACGCGGGTTGCCTGTATCCAAAATCCAAACCTCTTGCCCATTGTGCTTAAGGTGCATGCGGACCATGGGCTGCGCCAAAGAAATGGCGGTAAAGGCCTCTGAAATATGCCGAAACTCGAGTGTGTCATTTTTAAGGAACTGCCTCCGTGCAGGAACATTAAAAAAGAGGTTTTTTGCTGTGATCGTTGTGCCAATAGGGCCTGCCGTTTTCTTAGGTGTCCCAAAATGACCCCCTTCACAACGTAATTCTGTCGCGGTGGATTGCCCTGCTGTTCTACTCTTAATCGTGGCATGCGTGACGGCAGAAATGGAGGCGAGGGCTTCGCCCCGAAATCCCATCGTTTGCAGGGCAAAGAGATCTTCTGCCGTTTTTAACTTCGACGTGGCATGGCGTGTGAAGGCAGCAGGTAAATCTTCTTCCGCGATCCCAGAACCATTGTCTATGACTTGAATAGAAGTGCGTCCCGCATCCTGAATATGTACCCATATTTCCGTAGCCCCTGCGTCTAGAGCGTTTTCGATCAACTCTTTCACGACGGAAGCGGGCCGTTGGACAACTTCGCCAGCAGCTATTTGGTTGGCGACTTCTTCGGGGAGGAGTTGTATGAGGTGTCCCATGTATGGTAGATGACCGATATTTTCAGCTGCTTGCCCCCAGGTAAAGGGTCAAGCCTGCGGGAATAACTTTAAACAAAAGGTAGGCCATGATGATGGCAACGAGAATCCACACTAGCGGGTTGCGTTTGGATTTTCCTATGCTAGCGGTCATTCTTTTGCGCGCCCAGGTTTCCCGCAATTGCTCTCGGCGTGCTTCTGAACTTATCGATTCCGTCCCCTCACGCTGGGCTTTTAATACTGCTTGACGGGCTTTTTTTTCGTCATAATAGCGATGCTGTAGGTTAAAGCCCCTCGGTGGTCGTTGTTTAGAAAATGCGGAAAAGAGTCCCATGGTTCTTCAAAGGTAAAGCCTTTTTTGGGGTACATTTCGGCTATGATTATACGGATGTGGCCGCTGACGATTGCCCTACTTTCATTTGCCTGGGGTCCAGAAGAAATAGTGCGTGTAGAACCCACTCCATTCGGTGGGGCGCGTTATAATACTTGGATCAAAGACGCTTCAGTTCAACAGCTTGCGGGTCAAATGATGATGGTGGCGGGTTATAGCCGCCAAGGGGAGGCCCATTGGGAACAACTTGAAAAATGGTCTGAATCCGGGGTCATTGGGGGTATCATCTGGATGCAAGGTGGGCCTGGTCGACAACGCAATGCCATTGTTCGGACCCAAAAAGCCGCCATGCGCGGTACCGGCATCCCCTTGCTCAATGCGCAAGATGCCGAATGGGGCGCCTCCATGCGCTTGGATTCCCTGGAGCGTTTGCCTTGGCCTTTGACGTTGGGAGCGACGCACAATGCGTCCTTGGCCAGCGCATACGGTAAATCTCTGGGCCAGGAATCGCGGGCCCTGGGCATTCACGTCAATTTTAGTCCCGTGGTGGATCTCAACACCAATCCGGCCAACCCCATCATTGGACAGCGTTCCTTGGGTTCGGACGTGGATCGCGTGAACCGCCTAGCCACCAGCGAACTCTGGGGCCTTCAGAGCCAAGGCGTCATGGCCTGTGCAAAGCACTTCCCCGGACACGGCGATACCGACAGCGACAGCCACAAAGCGCTACCCACCTTGAATCATTCGTTGGAGACGCTTCGCCACCGGGAGATGCGCCCCTTTGAGAATGCCATCCATACGGGTGTGGGGGCGATCATGGTGGCGCATCTAAACATTCCGGCCCTCGACCCAACGGGTACGCCGGCTTCTATTTCCAAACCCATTGTGACTCATTGGCTCCGTGATTCTCTGCACTTTGACGGATTGATCTTTACGGATGCCCTCAACATGAAGGGATTGGCACAAGACTTGACCCCGGGCGAGATAGAGATCCAAGCCATCGAAGCCGGAAACGACGTTCTGCTTTTTGTCGCGGACCCCAAAGCGGCCGTCAAGGCCATTGCACTGGCCGTCGAACGCGGTCGGTTGACCCGTGCCCAATTAGAGGAGCATGTAGGGCGTATTCTGGCGGCAAAGGCGCGCTATGTTCCAGAAAACGGGGCCATTCCCAGTGTGGTCGAAGCGCCCCTGCCTGACCGCAAAGCCCTGAATGCGGCCATCTATGCGGAAGCGGCTACACTGGTCTACGATCCGGACTCCATGGTGTCGCGTACGTCTGGCAGTTCCACGGTCGAAGACGTGGTCTTTATGGTTCCGATGGGTGAGGGCCAAGCGGACGCGGCTGCGCTTCCCGGGTTGGATCGCGTCTCCGATGTGGATGCCTTTTTGGCGTCCTACCGCCCGGGCCAGGACGGTTTCACCCGGCCGAGGGTCTGGATTTTTCACACGGCGTCTTCCGCCAATCCATGGAAGTCTGCACGTTTGCCGTTGGCTGTGCTGAGTCAAGCCAAGGTATGGAAGGCGAAAGGGGCAGAGGTGGGTCTGGTGCACTTGGGCAATCCCTATGGGTTGCGCAGTTTGACTCAGGGTCAGGCCCTAACGGGGGAACCTTTAGCCGCTCAAGAAATCGTCACCGCGTTCAATGCCTTAATTCTGGGCTACGAGCATGTTCCTGATGCGATCCGGGCCATTCAAGGCGCTCTAGAATCCTTCAGTGCGCGAAGCTTGCCTGGGCGCATTCCCGTTTCTGGCCTACACTTCAATCCCGCTATGCCTGTGACCACGATGGGGGAGGCAGGTTTTCAGTCGGACCTGATCAAAAACATTGACGCCATTGTAGAGGAGGGTTTGCGCAAGGGCGCCTATCCCGGTTGCCAAATTTTCCTGTCGCGCCATGGCAAGGTGGTGTTGAATGGGGTGTGGGGGACCCTGGACGGCACCCATTTGGTCGCCCCGACGGACCGCTACGATTTGGCCAGCGTGACCAAGATCTTGGCCTCCGTGCCCTTGATCATGGACTATACGGAGGCCATGGGTGGGTCAGATTACTTCCTCGTCACGCCGATGTCTGAATTCCTTCCTGAATTGCGTGATTCCCCGGTGGGGGCCTTGGAAATGGGGGATATTTTGGCCCATCAGTCCGGCCTGCCGGCGTGGATCCCCTTTTATCAGTCCTATCTCTGGAGGGATGGGAATTTGGACAACCGCTACCTCCGAACGACCCAGAGCGAGGTCTTTCCCAACCAAGTGGCCATCAACGTATTTAGCCGGGCAGACTTGCGGGATTCCGTCCTTGAGCGCATCGCACAAGCCCCCTTGGGGCCAAAAAAATACAAATACAGCGATTTGGGCTACTACATGCACCAACGCTGGCTGGAGCGCCACTACGGGGCACCTATGGACGAGGTGCTAGAGATGCAATGGTACCAGCCCATGGGGCTGCACATGGAATACAACCCGTTGCTCAAAGCCGTAGCGAGGGGGAAGACCGAAGGGGTCGAAATCCTTCACATTGCCCCTACCGAAAATGACCAAACCTTTCGCCGCCATCAGATCCGCGGAATGGTGCATGACCAAGGTGCGGCCTTGCTTGGAGGGGTGGCAGGTCATGCAGGGCTCTTTGCCTCGGCGCAAGATGTTGGGGCGATGATGCAAATGTTTCTTCAAGGAGGGCGCTGGAACGGTTACCAGTACCTGGAGCCCGAAACGATTAACGCCTTTTCGGCCTGCTACGCCTGCGACGAAGGCAACCGACGCGGTTTGGGTTTTGATCGACCTCAAACTGAAGGTCCTGGGCCCACTTGTGGATGCGTGAGCCCATTAAGCTTTGGACACACCGGATTTACCGGTACTTTTGCTTGGGCAGATCCTGAGACGGGCACCGTGCTTGTCTTCTTGTCTAACAGAGTATATCCAGATGCAGCAAACCCCCTCCTCAGTAAGTTGGACATTCGAACCCGCATTCAAGAGGCTGTTCAGGTCGCTTTGTTGGATTAGCCTTGTCCTTTTTTCCGTACCCGTCTTAGGGCAGGTGCAAAAGGGATCCGATGGCTATGTAATGGACAGCATGTATGTCAGTTACTTTGGTTCTGGTAAGCCTCGGAGTATTGCGCATTTCAAAGAAGGACTGTTGCATGGGGCAGCATGGGAATTCCACGCTTCCGGTCAAGTGCTGATCTACAATGAATGGCTAGAAGGACAAAAAAACGGCGAAGAAAAGGAGTTTGACCAAGTCGGCCGCCTGGTTCATGTTACCACCTGGCGTTATGGCAGAATGCATGGAGAGGAACGCAACTATTATGTTACCAGTGTCATTCAGAGCCGGATTCAGTGGGTCAATAACCAAAAGGATGGTTTGTCCGTTTGGTACCATGACAATGGCCTACCAGCCGTTGAATTTCCCTATGTTCGGGGCGAAATTCATGGCGAAGGACGCTACTATGATACCGAGGGTAAGCTAGAGAAAACCCTTCGGTACGTTCACAATCAAATCATAGCGAACTGATGCGGGTGGGAATTGTTTGCCATCCAACATTTGGCGGTTCTGGGGTAATGGCCATGGAGCTGGCTAACCATTTAGGCCGGCAAGGACATAGCATGCATGTGATCAGCTATGCTCAGCCGGTTCGACTGGACCCGTTTAATACCAACGTGCACTATCACGAAGTTCAGGTTCAAAACTATCCTCTTTTTTTACATCAGCCCTATGAATTAGCCCTTTCTAGTGCGATGGTGGAGGCCGTACGGAGAGAGAGGTTAGATATTTTACATGTGCATTATGCCATTCCACATGCCTATGCTGCCTTTATGGCGCGTCAGATTCTGGCGGACCAAGGCATTCACATTCCTGTTGTGACCACTTTGCATGGTACGGACATTACGTTAGTTGGACAACATCCTGGCTATAAACCAGCGGTATGTTTCTCTATTAACCATTCAACGGCAGTCACCGCAGTTTCGGAGAGTCTTCGTCGTGAAACCATGGACCAATTCAATATTGTGCGTCCCATTCAAGTGATACCCAATTTTGTAGATATGAACCGTTACAGCAGAGGGGATGATGCTACGAGACAAAATATTGCGACGGCAGAGGAGGTGATCATTTGCCACGTGAGCAATTTTAGAAAAGTAAAACGGATACCAGATGTGATTCAAATCTTTGCTAAAATTAGAGCGGTAAGGCCAGCAAAATTGGTAATGGTAGGAGACGGACCTGAACGGCCTGCTGCCGAAACCCTCGCAGAAAGCCTGGGTTGCATTGCGGATGTCCTTTTTTTAGGGAAGATCTCAAATATTGAGAGAATCTTGGGTGTCTCAGATCTTTTTCTATTGCCGTCGGAGTCAGAGAGCTTTGGTTTGGCAGCCCTTGAAGCCATGGCTTCGGGCGTACCGGTGGTGGCAAGTCAAGCTGGGGGGTTGGCCGAGGTAGTTGAACATGGACTGAGTGGTTTTCTAGAACCCATCGGGGATGTAGAGGCTATGGCAAATCGTGCATTGGAATTATTAAATGATTCAAAAAAACATGCGGTTTTTATGGCGCAGGCAATAGCCTCATCTAAACGCTTTTCCATGGAGGCCATTGGGCAGACCTATTTGGACCTCTATCACTCATTGGTTCATGGGGAGTAAGCGAAAAGACCGAAGTGTTGCCGACAGTGCAGATCGGGTAAATCCATTTGCGGCAGTATTGGCCCATGCATTGGGGGTTGATGCACCTATTGGACCAGGAAAGTCTATTTTGCTTGATCAGGAAGTAAACGTGGAAGGATTATCCAAAAATGGCGTCGTTGAAGTACATTTTGAAAAGAAAGGTCGCAATGGAAAAATGGCGACTCTATTAGATTTTGGCTTACCAACGCCATCCGATTTGCCGTTACTTGCCAAGGAACTCAAAACCAGCCTTGGGGTTGGTGGGAGCCTGGAAGCTTCTGTTCTTCTTCTGCAAGGCGATGTAAGAGAGAAGGCCATCACATGGCTAAAGTCAAAATCGTATACACCTAAAAAAGTAGGAGGATGAATTTTATCATAGAGAGCCATCAGAATCCCAAGGTGAAACAACTCATTCGCTGGCGTGAAAAGCCTGCAGCTAGGCGGAAAGAGGGCATAGCTATAGTCGAGGGAAGTCGAGAGATTGAACGTGCGTTGACCTCTGGATGGAAAATGAGAGAATGCTACACCAAAGCGGATGCGCATTTTAGCCATGACAAAATGAATCTGCGACCAATGCCCTGCAGCGAAGACATTTTTGAACAGATTGCGGTGCGCACCCGCGGTGTGGATGTCTTGGCCGTATTTGAAGTCCCAAGCATTGGACTATCCGACGTTATACTCCCCGAAAGGCCCTTGATTCTCATCCTTGACAATCTAGAAAAACCCGGAAATGTTGGCGCTATTTTACGTTCAGCAGATGCCGCTGGGGTAGACTTGGTTATAGGCTCGTCCCTTCAATGCGACCCCTTTTGCCCGGAGGTCGTGCGTAACAGTTTAGGCGGAATTTTTCATACCCCTTTTGTGGTTTCGGAGCGCGATTATGTTCAGGCCTGGTTGGCGGATCACCGTTGGCCAGTGTACCAGTTGCATCTAAGTGGGCAGCGGTCTCCGCAAGAAGTGGACCTTACCCAAAGTGCCGTATTGGTCATGGGGGCAGAGGATAAAGGATTGGATGGTTCTTGGTCTATGCTAAAAGGGGATCGAATTAAATTGCCCATGCGTGGCCTAGTTGACTCTCTCAATGTGAGTGTCACTGCAGGGATTGTTTTGTTCGAGGCGGTCCGTCAAAGGGCGACGTCTGTAGCCGAATAGCACTTCTGGACGTTGTTATGCGGTATGGTGTAAAATGGAAAGGCCCAGGTTTTCACCTAGGCCTCACACCAAACCAATAACCTAAGCTTGTGACTTAGATTAC
>LICG01000025.1 GCA_001438205.1 Cryomorphaceae bacterium BACL7 MAG-120322-bin74 | reverse complement strand
ACCACTAATGTCAAGGCTTAAATCCGCATGAATACTAACATATTGAAGAAAAAAGAGCTTCTCCGTAGGCCTAAATGACTGAAGATATTAACACCTTGATTTCGTGGTGTTTGGAATATTAGATACCTTCAAATAAACCAAAACGCATATAAATTATGAACGAAATCATTCAAAAAGTTCTAGACCTTCCTGGTCAGATCTCTGGACGAGTACTCGGAAATCGCGTTTCCGACACGCTGGACAACTTCGACAGCAGCAATGGCATTCGAAGCTATTTTCAAACCATCTATTCGTGGCTGGCTCTTGGAATGTGCATCTTAATGCTTTGGGGCCTCATTGGCGGTCTCGGCGAATACTTTGGCGAAGCAGACTCTATGGGCATGATCGCTAGCATTGTAACAACCCTCATCTGCTTGGTGGCTTCTTTCGCCATTCCAAATGTGGTGCGTATGCGTGGAGATTCTTTTGCCGGTAAACACAGCAGCATGACGCATTTCTTGGCGCATGATGTAGTGAAAACCAACATTCGCCTATTAGGCGAATTAGGCGCTTTGGTCATCATTACCCAAGCACTTTGTATGGCCGTTGCCACCATTTTTAACACAAGTGTGTACGCTCCATTAGGTGGCGGTGAATCCATTGCAGATATGTTCTGGGCTGCCCCTAATTGGTACTGGACTGAAGCTTCTGCCTTGATTCCTTTCGGCGTACTTGATACCCTAGGTGCCTCCTTCACCTTGGCAGACTGGAGTGCCAGCATTTCAGGATCTTGGTCTTGGGATAGCATCATGGCTACTTTGGGCATGATGGTGAACGCGGTCATCCTTTTAGGTGTGTTCCACATTGCTGCAGCGCTTTATGGCGTTCTGTACAATGTTGCCGCATGGATCGTAGGATGGGTTCAAAATCCACATCTCCCGATCAAAAACAGCTAAATCAAATAGCGAACAAAACGAAAGGGCCGCACAATGTGCGGCCCTTTTTAATGGATGAAATGTGCGCTAAGGCATTACTTCCGTAATTCAATATCCATCCGCGTTGGCAAGACAATATTCATATCTGGATAGTCAATCAAAACAGTAGAATGCCATAACTGGAGGGTATCAGCATCATAGTCCACCACAAATTCTAAGGTGTCTGGAAAATCATAAAACCACAAGGTTTTCACCGTGCTATCATAGCGCCAAATTCCATCTCCTTGTTTTGCGTAATGCACGGGCACCATTCCTACCAATAGATCGGCAATAAAATCAATGCGATAGTCCACAAGGGCAGAGTCGTTTCGGTCCGTGAAGGTGAACTCTCCCGAAACGGCACGTGCCTCTCCGTTAAATTGTGCAGTGGTGGTGGTATCAAAAGGATTGGGCATCGTCCCCTCATACGAAACGGAATGCACGCGCCATCCCTCTTTCAGCCTAGGTTCAAAAGGGCCTTCGGCCAATGGGGGCAGCTGGATTGGCTTTCGGTCACGGTCGCAGCTTATAGAGGTGATGCCGACCACTAGGGCTGCCATTGCCCACATACTACCCTTACCCATTGATATCAATAAAGCGCTCAACATCCTTGGTCAAGCCAAACACGACGAGCTCATCATTTTCTTCAATAATGACATCAGGCATTGGGACACCCTTAATATGGGGTCCATCCTCCCGACGCTCTATCAAGGTGACAATATTGAGCCGGTATTTTGGCAGCAAACCAATGTCTTCAATAGAACGACCCACGATGTTTTTAGGGGCGGCAATTTCCACAATTTCGTAATTGTCCGGAAGTTGAACACACATGAGCATGGATGGATTCATCAATCGCTCCGCTACGTTTTTTCCTACTTCCTCTTCTGGAGAAAGGATTTCGGTCACACCGAGTTTTTCTAAGATTTTACGCTGGGTTTCACCTTGCGCGCGCGCAATCAAACGCTTGACGCCGAGCTCCATCAGTTTTACCGTCGTGAGCAGCATCCCCTCAAAATTTTGGCCAATAGACACCACTACGGCATCCATCTCCCAAATATTTTGGGATTGAAGGGCACGCAAGTCTGTGCTATCGAGTTGCACAGCATAGGCTACATGCTCCTTAATCTCTTCTACTTTGTCCTCGTCAATATCAATTGCGATGACCTCTGCTCCTTTCTCGGAGAGTTTTTTACAAATCGCTGAGCCAAACTGACCCAAGCCGATCACTGCGAATTTGTCCGCCATAATACTTATAAAAGTAGGGAAAGTGCGGCATCTAGGTCCGCTTTTAAATCTCGAACATCCTCAATGCCAACGCTCAAGCGAATCAATCCATCGGTAATACCGCTGGCTTCACGTTGGTCTTTAGGAATAGAAGCATGCGTCATAGATGCGGGATGGCCCGAAAGAGATTCAACACCGCCCAGAGATTCTGCGAGGGTAAATACTTTCATCGTGCTCACTACTTTGCTGGCATCTGCATACGTGTCCGACTTCACAGCAAAAGAAATCATTCCGCCAAATCCGCGCATTTGCGCTTTGGCAATGGCGTGGCCTGGATGATCTTCAAAACCGGGATACACTACTCTGCCCACCGCTGGATGGCTCTTCAAGAAGTTTGCCAACTCGGCAGCATTTTGCATGTGTCGGTCCATGCGCACATGAAGGGTTTTAATGCCGCGCAAGGCTAAGAAGCTATCCATCGGGCCACAAACTGCACCCGTAGCATTTTGAATAAAATATAATTGTTCCGCCAGGGTATCCTCTTTGACAATCAGCGCACCCAATACTATGTCACTATGTCCGCCCAAATATTTGGTGGCCGAATGCAAGACGATGTCGGCGCCAAGGGAAATGGGCTGCTGCAGATACGGCGTAGCAAAAGTGTTATCTACCACCAACAGGGCCCCTGCTTCTTTGGCAATCTTGGCCATGGCCGCAATATCCACAATGTTCAACATGGGGTTTGTTGGCGTCTCTACCCAGATCATCTTCGTATTGGGCGTCACCAAGGCTCGGACAGCAGCAGCATCACTCATGGGGGTAAAATGAAACTTGAGGCCATATTTCTCATACACCTTGACAAATTGTCGGTAGGTGCCCCCGTATAAATCATGGGTAGAGATGACTTCATCTCCCGGGCTTAAAAGCTTCATGCAGGCATCAACTGCCGCCAATCCACTGCCAAACGCTAGGCCATGCTTTCCGCCTTCAATGCTCGCTAAAGAGCGCTCAAGCGCATGACGCGTGGGGTTCTGAGTCCGGCTATATTCATAGCCTTTGTGGTCTCCCGGTGCTGCTTGTGCGTAAGTCGACGTTTGATAAATAGGAGGCATCACAGCCCCAGTACTCGGGTCAGGATGTTGTCCGCCGTGAATGGCACGGGTACCAAAATGTTCTGAATCCATACCTACGAAGGTAGCGCCCAAGCGGTTGTACTTTTAAAGCATGCGCGGACGTTTTGCCCCTTCGCCTTCTGGCGCACTCCATCTTGGCCATATCTCCACCGCCTTGCTGTCTTGGCTACAGGCGCATAGCATGGGGGGAGAATGGTGGCTGCGCATGGAGGACAACGATCCGCAGCGCAGCAAGTCAGAACATATGCACGGCATCCGTCGTGATCTAGCGTGGCTCGGACTCCATTGGGATGTAGAGGGGCCCTTGCAATCTGACCGTCATGCTGCCTATGCAGAAGCGCTAGATGTCCTCACACAACAGGGGCTCGTTTTTGCCTGCCAATGCACCCGAAAGGACATGGAGGAGGCCGTTCGTGCTTCAGACCAAAGTTGGGGGAGCTATCCGGGAACTTGCCTTCACGCCCATCTAGCTATGGACGGTCCCTATGCGCTAAGGTTGCACCATTCTGAAGACGCTTTTGTGCTGCGTCGCGCCGATGGTGCTTGGGCTTATCAGCTTGCGGTGGTTGTCGACGATCAAGCGCAAAACATTACGCATGTATTGCGGGGGCAGGACCTTGTCAATAGCCAGGCCTCGCAAACGTTGCTTCACCAAAAACTTGGGGGGGCGCCCCCAAAATTTAATCATGCGCCCTTGTGGCTTGGTCCTGATGGTGTCCGCCTTTCAAAACGTCATCACGCCCGTTCCGTTCAAGACTACCGGCTGGCGGGTTGGTCGCCCAATGCTTTGCTGGGCCATGTTGCATGTGCATTGGGCTACTTGCCAGAGCCCACCCCTTGTGTGCCAAAAGACCTTTTGCCCTCCTTTGTTGCCCATCCCCTTCGGCAAAGGGCTATCGCGCCTTCAGAGGTTTTACCTTTGTGGGTATGATGCGTTCCATGACCGGATTCGGAAAAGGCACTGCCGAATGTGCTGCCGCCAGAATCACAATAGAAATTCGTTCCCTCAATAGCAAAGGGCTTGACCTTTCCTTGCGCTTGCCTAGTGCCTACCGCGAACGCGAAATGGCTTGGCGTAAAAAGTTAGGAGATGCTGCAGAACGAGGGAAAGTGGATGTTACTATTCATCGTGAAGCCATAGGTCAAGCTGCCTTGGGCCTTCAGCCTGCTTGGCTAGAGGCCGCCATGACACAATTACAGGAAATCGCAGGCGCCCCTATCGCCCGTGGCGAACTTTTATCCATGGCGCTTCGCCTGCAAGCGCCTGCAACCTCTGAGGAGTTGAGTGATGCAGAATGGACCGCCATAGAACAAGCGATGGAAATAGCTTTGGCCGAGTTTAATGGCTTCCGTCAACATGAAGGAGACGCATTAGCCAAAGACCTCCGCCAAAACATTGCGTCCATTCAAACTGGACTAGATCAAGTGCCCGCATTAGAGGAAGAACGCGTTACGGCGCTAAAGGCGCGCCTTCAGCGCGGGCTAGAAGGAATGGACTATGACCATGGCCGCTATGAACAGGAGTTGATCTACTACCTAGAAAAGCTGGATGTCAACGAAGAAAAAGTACGTTTGCAAGCCCATTTGCATTATTTCTTAGAGGCGATGGCCACCGGCCAGGGACGTAAATTGGGCTTCCTTTCGCAAGAAATTGGCCGAGAAGTAAATACACTCGGAAGTAAGTCCAACAACGCAGCCATGCAACGCATCGTTGTCCAAATGAAAGAAGAGCTCGAAAAAATTAAAGAACAGGCGCTTAACGTATTATGAAGCTATTGGCTCTTTCAGCCCCTTCGGGGTCAGGTAAAACTACTTTGGTCAAACGTTTAATGACCGAATTTCCACAACTCGCCTTTAGTATTTCGGCGACAAGCCGTCCGCCTAGAGGGCAAGAGATACAGGGCCAGGATTATTATTTTCTCCGTCAAGAAAAATTTGACCAATTAAGGGAGGAAAAGGCCTTCATGGAATGGGAGGAGGTATACCCGGGGATTTTCTATGGCTCCTTGACATCGGAAGTGGACCGTTTAACAAGAGAAGGTAAAACCGTCGTTTTTGACATCGATGTGGCGGGCGGCCTAAGGCTAAAAAGTAAATACCCCGATCAAACACTTGCTTTGTTTGTCCAAGCCCCCTCACTTGAAGTTTTGGAAGCGCGGTTGCGTCTTCGCGGAACGGACGCAGAAGACAAGATCCAAATGCGGTTAGCTAAGGCAACGGAAGAAATGGCGACAGCCCCTTCCTTTGACCATATCATCATCAATGACGACTTGGCGCAGGCATATGCACAATTGCGGGATTTGGTGCAACCTTTTCTGAGTGACAAAGCATAACGCTGGACGGTAAGCCCTTAGAATGAAAAAGACAGGACTTCTTTTTGGCACCTTTAACCCCATCCACAACAGTCATTTGGTGGTGGCTGCCTCTATGGCACATTGGAAATCTCTGGAAGAGATCTGGTTTGTTGTGACGCCACACAATCCGCACAAGGACAAATCCAACTTATTGGACGATACAGAACGGCTGCACTTGGTCAAATTAGCGACGGAAGGGCTGCCTGGATTTAAGGCCTGTGCTGTCGAATTTGACTTGCCACAGCCCAATTATACAATTGACACGCTCCGCTCTTTGACCAAGCAACATCCAGATCGAGCGTTTCACTTGCTCATGGGAGCCGATAACCTGCTTTCCTTTCCTAGATGGAAAGACGCTGAGGGCATCTTGTCCTTGGTTGAGGTGCTTGTGTATCCCCGGCCCGGCGCAAACATTCCAGAGGATTTTGCTTTCGCATCGCATCCGCGCATCTCCGTTTTACAAGCGCCTATGATGGAGCAAAGTGCTACACAAATTCGTGCCCAATTGGGCCTACAAAAGGAGGTGAACGATGACCTTCCTGGAGCAGTCGCGGCGTATATTCAAGCACGCCAACTGTATCGTTCATAATCTCTACATGGAAGGATTTCTGGACCGGGTAGCCCGGGAAATACATACCAAAAGCCCACAGCTGCATCGTGTTGGCATCCTCTTGCCGTCACGCCGTGCAGAAAGGGCATTGCGTCATGCCTTCCAAAAATCTGCTGCACAACCCATTCTCTCTCCTGCCATTTGGCCCATTGAAGCCATCATGGAACAGCTCGCCGAGCGCCAACCCGCCCGGCCCATGGACCAGCTGATCGTATTATTTGCTGCACATGAGGATGTTTTTCAATCAAGAAGTCAACCCTTAGAGGAGTTTTTGCGCTGGGCCCCCACCGTATTGCGTGATTTTGGTGAGATGGACCGTCATGGCGTGGATGCCGGAGCGGTCTACCATGAATTGAGAGAAATAGAAGCCCTTGCGCAGTGGGGGCTGGAGGAGCCAACCGAGCTGATGCAACGCCGTCTCGAACTTTGGCGACAGCTCCCTGCCCTGTACACTCGTTACCACGAGTGTCTTGAGGCCAAGGGGTGGAATACCCCGGGTGGCATTTTTCAAACGGCGAGTCCCTCTCCGGATGGGCCTAAAGAATCCGCCCTTCGCGCCTGGATGCAACGGAATGAAATTGACCACCTCTATTTTGTGGGATTCAATGCTTTGACGCCCGCAGAACGCGCCCTTATGATCAGCGCGCACCGAAACCTTGGGGCACAAGCATTCTGGGATGTAGATGCCCATTATTTGCTCAACCCCCAGCATGAAGCAGGCGCCACATTGCGGGGCCATCTGGAGACCCTCCCCGAGGGCCTTACGATGGATTTGCGTGAGCCCCCGGCGTGGTATGCTACATCGAAAACTTCCTATACCGTCCTTCGCGCTAACCGTGCTGTAGGGCTGGCTAAAACGCTCGGCCAAGTCCTGCGCCAATGCATCCAAGAAAATCCCTCATTGGAGCAGACGGCCGTTGTCTTAGCAGATGAAAATCTGCTCATCCCCGCTTTGCAGGCCTTGCCCGAGGGATTAGAGGACGCCAACGTGACCATGGGATTGCCCCTGACCAGCACTGCGGCATTTGCGGGATTAGATGCCTTTTTCCAATTGCATGAAGCACGTGAAATCGGCCAAGGGAGTTATCCATATCGCCTTCTACAAGCCACTTGCATCCACCCTGTCTGTCAAGCCATGTACACGGGCAAACATACCCTACATGCGGCCGCAGAAAAATTACGTCGAGGCAAGCGCGCCCATTGGGGAGTAGACAGTGCGCTAGCCCTTTTAGGCCCTGGAGCCACCCTATGGCAAGCCTATGCCGATGCGCGCCCCTTTTTATCTGACCTACAAAAGGCGCTCGAACATTACGTGGACACACTTCGCTCCGTCTGGGAAGCAGAGCCTGCACGGCTCTGCCTTAATGCCCTAATCAGCCTGCGCAATTGGATGCCGGACCAAGTATTGAGTTTTGGTAGCCTGCGCCGTCTGTTTAGGCAGTTTGCACAAGAAAGCCCTGTAAACTTCTACGGCGAACCCTTTGACGGACTGCAGATACTGGGCCTCCTTGAGACCCGAAATCTTGACTTTAAAACCCTCATTTTGGCTCCCATGAATGAGGGAGTTCTCCCAAAAGGAAGAAATGATGCCTCCTTTTTGCCCCACGATGTTCGGCGCGCCTATGGCATGCCGCTACCGCAGGATCGCGAAGCCATCATGGCCTATCATGTTTACCGCCTTGTGCAACGGGCAGAAAAGGTCATTTTTTTGGTCAACGGGGAATCCGACGGAATGGGCAAAGGCGAAGCAAGCCGTTTTCTCACACAAATGGAAGTAGAGCTGCAGCGTTATCCCGGAATTCAATGGGATGACCGCGGCGTTCAATTGTCTATGGACCCGTCCCGACTTGACCGTCCTTGGAAAATTGAGAAGGGCATAGAAGTGCTAGACCAATTGCATTTTCAACTGCACGATCGCGGCTTGAGCCCCTCTACTTTGAGCACCTACCTCCGAGATCCTGCAGCGTTTTATCTCCGCTTTGTCCTTGGGATCCGGGAAGAAGAAAATATTGAAGAGCGCATGGCTGCGCATGTTCGCGGCAAAGTGCTTCATGATGTTCATGAAGATATTTTCAAACATTTTCAAGCGACCGAATCCTGGGATACGGGGCGTATTTATGACGCGGTAGAAAAAGGCATTGCCGAATATTTTCCGGGGAAAATGGCTACGGGTCCTTTTGTCATAGAACGTGAAGTCTTGCACAAAATGGCCCTCGATTGGGCCAACGCAGAGGGCGTGCGTATAGAAGGTGGAACCGACAGAACAGGGCCCTGGCACATCCATATGGTAGAGGAGACCATAGAAAGCTTCCTTCAAATCCTTGGGCAGTCTGTCAAGATCCAAGGCCGCGCCGACCGAATCGAAGCTTGGAAAGATGGCTGGGCCATTATTGATCTAAAGTCTGGGGGCTTTCTTGACAACGAACTGAAGGTCAAGTTTTTAGAGGACCTTCGTAAACCCGCCAAAGAGAAGGCGCTGCAGCTATTCACCTATGCCTGGTTGTTGTCTAAAACACAAGCAAAGGGGCCCTTCCGTGCAGGAATTGCGGCCATGCGAAAACCGCAAGAACCCGTTGCATGGCTCGAATTTGACAACCAAGCTTGGCTCAGCGCAGACGTTCTCCATCAATTTGAAACCGACGTGCTCATTCCTCTTATTTCGGAGATGATGGACCCTTCTTTGCCCTTTGCTTCGGCTGATTTTATGGGGGACGAAGAAGACCCTTCCTGAGTCTTACCCTCCTCTTTGCCCCAGAAGGCGGGCTATATATTTTCCCAGAATATCAAATTCAAGATTAACGGGATCCCCCACCTTTAACAAATGAAAGTTGGTGTGTTCCCAGGTGTAGGGGATGAGCGCAACTGAAAAGGACGTGGGGGTTGCCTCAACGACCGTCAAGCTGGTTCCGTTGATGGCAATGGAGCCTTTAGGCACCGTCACATGGTCTGAGGAGGCAGGGTGTTCCACATGCAGTACCCAGCTTCCATTTTGATCCAAAATCTTGGTGACGTATCCTGCTGCGTCCACATGGCCTTGCACGACATGGCCATCAAGGCGGCCCCCGGCGACGGTACAACGTTCCATATTGACCGTCCGCCCAATAGACCAGGTTGCCAACGTTGTCCTTTGCAGTGTTTCCGCAATAGCCGTGACCTGGTACCCCGTCGGTGCATCTTGAGGACCATGAAGGGCCACCACGGTCAGGCAACACCCATCGTGGGCGACGCTTTGATCTATTTTTAATTCTGAAGCCAGCGAAGACTCTACATCAAAGTGAAGATTGCTTCCCTCTGGGGTAATCTTCGAGATTTTTGCAACATTTTCAATGATACCTGTGAACATAGCACAAAGGTACGTTGCCTACCTTCGTGGCTATGAAATGGACCTTTGCCCCCTCTTCCACTGCAGGCATTGCCTCTGCGATAGCGCGTCCCGATGTGTCGGGCTTCTCCTCTACGGATGTACAACACACCCTGAATGCCCGCAGCGCCCGCGGCGTCCATGCCTGGTTACATGAAGCGAATGGGACGGCTGATCACTTTTTTTATGTGGTAAAACAGAAGGATATTCCCTCCGAAAATGCCCATGTAGCGCGAAAGGCGGGGGTGGAATTAGCCGGCCTTTTGGCCAAGAATAAGTGCAGCTCCATCTCTGTGGATGCTGGAGTAAACACCTTTGACCTTGCGGAAGGTCTTGCCCTTGCAGGATATCGCTATACCCGCTTACTAAGCAAAAAAGCCAAAGACGCATGGACCTTGGAGCACATTGAGGTGGTAGGGCTATCTGCTGCAGATGCAAAAAAACTGGAGGTCACCATTGCTGCGGTATCCGAAGCGCGTGACCTGATCAATACCCCCGTTTTGGACTTAACTGCGGTAGGTCTTGCGCAACGCACCGTGGTGCTTGGTAAGCTCTTTGGATTCAAGGTGAATGTCCTTAATCAGGCCAAAATTGAATCGCTCAAAATGGGGGGATTGCTTGGCGTCAACAGGGGCTCATTGGACCCAGCAACCTTCAGCATTTTAGAATACAAACCCAACAATGCCGTGAATAGTGCTCCCTATATTTTGGTGGGCAAAGGGGTTGTATACGATACGGGGGGCTTGAGTCTCAAGCCCAGCAACTCTATGGATACCATGAAGTGTGATATGTCAGGCGCGGCAGCTGTGATTGGAACATTTTGTGCCGTGGCAGGCCAGCAACTTCCCGTTCATGTTATTGGCCTGATCCCCGCGACGGATAACCGTCCGGGAGGCAATGCCATCACCCCAGGAGATGTCTTGACCATTTCGGATGGCACCACGGTTGAAGTGCTCAACACGGATGCCGAAGGCCGATTGATTTTGGCCGACGCATTGCATTATGCAAAAAAATACAAGCCACAATTGGTCATTGACCTCGCCACCTTAACCGGTGCCGCTGCGCGTGCCATTGGGCCTAATGCCACCGTAGCCATGGGCAATGCAGGTCGTCCTGCATGGGATGCCCTTCAGGCTAGTGCGGAACGCACCCATGAACGCTTGGTCGAATTCCCCTTCTGGGATGAATACAATGACTTGCTCAAGAGTGAACTCGCCGACCTTAAAAACATAGGGGGTGCCGAGGCTGGGGCTATCACGGCAGGAAAGTTCTTGGAGCACTTCACTGACTATCCTTATGTCCACCTAGACATTGCAGGCCCCGCCTTTTTAGATCAACCCTGGGGATATTACGGAAAGGGTGGAACAGGTGTTGGCGTGCGCCTCTTGACAGACTTTTTAGCGAACGTAAAGGGATGAGTCCATTGCGCATTGCCATCTCTTGTGGGGACCCCAACGGCATTGGCCTTGAGGTCGTCTTAAAAAGTCTTGCCCAGCCCGAGGTGCGCGAAATGGCGCAATTCATCCTCTTTTGTTCGCCCCAAGTGCTCGCCTTCCACCGAAACAGCCTGAATTTGGGAGACATCCCGTACACCCAAGTGTCGCCCGGTGACAAGATCCCTTCTGGGCGCATTGGATTGATTGACCCCTGGAACCGCGAAGTCCGGATAGACTTTGGTAAATTGACACCGGAGTCCGGTCAAGCGGCGTTAGAAAGCCTTTCAGCTGCCTGTGATGCCATCGAAGCGGGTCACGCCAATGCCTTGATAACCGCGCCTTTGAGTAAGGCCAATATCCCCACCACTGGCGCCCCCTTTACAGGCCATACAAGTTATTTAGGCGAACGATTTAACGCAAAGCCCCTCATGGTCATGGCGGCAGAAGGGTTACGAGTTGCTTTGGCTTCTGAGCACATTGCTTTAGAGAAAGTCAGCGCCACACTCACTCCAGAGACTTTGACACAAAAGTTAGACGTCTTTCAGGCGGCCCTTTCTTTGGATTTTGGTGTGCAACGTCCACGCATTGCCGTATTGAGCATCAACCCGCACGCAGGAGATGGAGGCGCCATGGGGAGCGAGGAAGATGGACGCTTAAAACCCTGGATTGAGGCTATGAAAAATCGCGGATCCCTTGTATCTGGGCCTTTCCCCTCCGATGGCTTCTTTGGCAATGGCGCGTATCGCTCTTTTGACGGCGTTCTTGCCATGTACCATGATCAAGGGCTTATCCCTTTCAAGATTTTACATTTTGAAACGGGGGTCAACAATACGTGCGGCCTTTCTTTTGTTCGGACCTCTCCCGATCACGGCGTAGGCTTGGACATAGCTGGGAAAAATATCGCGGATGGGCAAAGCTTTCAGTCTGCCATTTTTCAGGCCATAGATCGCTGCCGTCACTATGGTCTATACGCAGAACTGACGGCGAATATCCTGCCAAAATTTGAACAAAAAAGCCGGCATGATTCTTAATACACCTCCATCGTCTACAGAGTGTTGGGGAATCATAGAATTCAACTTACCTTTGCCGGCTCTAACGAGCGTTCGGCCATGAAGAAACGTGAAACCGTTTTAGGATTTTCAGGCCTTTCATTGGGCGAGCACACGTTTGAGTACCATTTAGACGACACGTTCTTTTCATTGTATCCACTTTCCGATTTGGAAGGTATGCGTCCCGCCACAGTCCCTGTGGTACTGCGAAAAGCCAACCACCTGATGGAGGCTGACTTTTCCTTCGAAGGCATCTTAGATGCGGTTTGCGACTTTAGTGGCGACCCATTTGAGCTTTCTGTGCGCAATGCCTTTTCGCTCGTAATCAAGTTCGGTGACGATTTTGATGACAGCAATCCAGACATTTTGGTTCTCCCTCACGGAGAATATGAAGTGGACCTTGCACAGTACCTCTTTGAGTTGATTGCATTGTCCATTCCTTATCAAAAAATTAAGCCGGAACTTCGCGAAACAAGAGAAGATGATGACGTTCTAGATGGCGATGAAGAAATTTGAATTGAACTGAAAAACACTGCATTATGGCACATCCTAAACGTAGACAATCCAGCACCCGCCGCGATAAGCGCCGTACGCATGACAAGGCTGTTCTTCCCCAATTGGCTATCTGCCCAACAACCGGAGAAGCACATTTGATGCACCGTGCTTACTGGCACGAAGGCAAGATGTACTACAAGGGTAAAGTAGTTATCGACAAAACAGAAGTGGCCGAAGCATAATTGCTTAAACCTATTATTCTTTAAAACCCGAGACGTTCTGTCCCGGGTTTTTGTTTTTTTTAATGCACATTTGTGTCCCTAATAGCATAGACAAATGGATTTCAAGGAACTGCAAAATTTTATCAAGTTCGTTACCAAATCAGGCGCCTCGGAGGTGTCACTCGAAACGGACAATTTCAAGGTCACCGTTAAAACAGGCGGAGTGGACGCTCTTTCCTACATGGCGGGCGCCCCTATGGCTATGCCTATCGCCAACCGAACCCATGCGGCGGCTGATCCAGTTGTTGAAGAAGATGAATTCGCAGAGTGCGTAGCTATCAAATCTCCTATGATTGGCACTTTATACCACAAACCAAGCCCCGACAAGCCGAATTTCAAGAGCGTCGGTGACATGGTGACAGCAGGTGAAACCGTTTGCATCATTGAAGCCATGAAGCTTTTCAATGAAATCGAAAGTGAAGTGACTGGGAAAATTGTCAAGGTTGTTGCCCATGACATGACGCCAGTTGAATATGGCCAAACCCTCTTCTTGGTAGAGCCGGCCTAAACCAAATCTGCCTCCGCATGAAAAAGATTTTGATTGCCAACCGTGGTGAAATTGCCATGCGCATCATCCGTACTTGTCGAGAGATGGGCATCAAAACCGTAGCCGTGTATTCGGAAGCGGACCGCGAAAGCCTACATGTCCGTTTTGCGGATGAGGCCGTCTGTATTGGCCCTGCTCCCTCCAAGGACAGTTATTTAAATATCCCTGCCATTATTGCCGCGGCAGAAATCACCAATGCCGACGGTATTCACCCAGGCTTTGGCTTTTTGTCGGAAAATGCGAAGTTTTCGCGCATTTGCGGAGAACATGGTATAAAATTTATCGGCGCCACCCCAGAGCAAATCGACAAAATGGGGGACAAGGCTACCGCTAAAGAAACCATGAAAGCCGCAGGCGTTCCATGTGTCCCCGGTTCTGAAGGCCTAATTGAGTCATTAGAGCATGCCTATAAGGTTGCCAATGAAATTGGTTACCCCGTTATGATGAAAGCCACCGCAGGGGGTGGAGGGAAAGGCATGCGCGCTATTTGGAAAGATGAAGAGATTGAAAAAGCCTGGGAATCTGCCCGTCAAGAGGCTGCTGCTGCCTTTGGCAACGACGGCATGTACATGGAAAAGCTGATTGAAGAGCCCCGTCACATTGAAATTCAGGTGATCGGCGATCAATCCGGAAAGGCATGTCACTTATCAGAGCGTGACTGTTCTATTCAGCGTCGCCACCAAAAACTAACCGAAGAAACGCCTTCTCCTTTTATGACCCCTGAGCTTCGTGAAGCGATGGGCGCTGCCGCAATAAAAGCGGCAGAGTACATCAAGTATGAAGGAGCTGGAACGGTAGAATTTCTTGTAGATAAGCACCGCAACTTCTATTTTATGGAGATGAACACCCGGATTCAGGTGGAGCATCCCATTACGGAAGAAGTGACCGACTATGATCTTATACGCGAACAGATCAAAATTGCGTCCGGGACCTTGATTTCCGGAAGAAACCATGAGCCCAAGCAACATGCGATTGAATGCCGCATCAACGCGGAGGATCCTTACGCCAATTTCCGCCCAAGCCCAGGGAAAATTACAGCTTTCCATGCGCCTGGGGGCCATGGCGTTCGCATTGACACTCATGTCTATTCAGGTTACACCATCCCATCCAACTATGACAGCATGATTGCCAAGTTGATTGTAACGGGTCGTACGCGACAGCAGGCGATCGAGCGCATGAAGCGTGCTTTGGATGAGTTTATCATTGAAGGTGTCCAGACAACCATTCCTTTCCATCGTCAATTAATGGATCACCCTGAATATGTGGCGGGTAACTATACCACCAAGTTCATGGAAGATTTTGAATTGGTACCAAAATAATGACAGCGCACAGCGCTGAGAATGCATAAAAAAACCCGGCATTAGCCGGGTTTTTTATATTCATCAAAAAATTTTTAACGTCCTCCAGGTCTTCTATCGCCCTTACCACGGCGATGTAATAATCGACGCAACCAGCGAGGCCAGCGACGGGATTCGGCTACAGCCTGCATTTGGTTTGTGTTATGCTCGGTCACCATCACCGTTGCAACCCCTTTATCCAAATTCGTTGGAATTTCTGACGCGCTTTCAGCCTTGACTCCGAGGGTGATCAACAAGGCGATGAGGAAAAGGGCTTTTCTCAGCATAAGACAGATTTTAAGTGTTTCAAACGTTTAGGCGTTGCTACTAAAGTAATCGGTTTAATTTTAACCCTCCTTATGCCTACACCCAAAACCCCTTCTATCCTGCGATGGCCCGTCGTCTTTTTCGGCATCCTCTACCACCTCTGGTTTTATATATTGATGGTCGTCAGTATCCTCGCCCTTTTTCCGCCGCTTTTGTGGGCGTCCAGAAAAGTAGAAGACTTCCCCAAATTCTATCGTTACGCACGACTTTGGGCTGCATGGATCCTCAATGGAATGGGCCTCTTTCGTAAGGTCACCTACGCTGAACGGATTCCGTGGGACCGCCCGTACATCATAGTGGCCAACCACTCCAGCGAGGTGGATGTTATGCTATGCTACCGCATTGTCAAATCGCCCATGGTGTTTATTGGAAAGGCTGAACTCGCAAAAATCCCGCTCTTTGGATTCTTTTTTCGCCGATCCAGTATTTTAGTAGACCGGAATAGTTTGTCTAGTAAACGTCAAGTCATGGACAAAGCAGCAAGGCGCCTGAAAAATGGCAGTGGTCTTTGCTTATACCCAGAAGGAGGGATTCCTAAAGATCCCAAGATTGTCCTTGCTCCGTTCAAAGCAGGTGCTTTTAAGTTGGCCATCGAAAGTGGTACCCCCATTCTTCCGATTACTTTTGCCAACAACCGCAGGCATTTCCCTGATTTTTTTAAAGGCGGAGGGCCTGGGCTATTGCGTGTCCACGTGCATGCCCCCGTTTCCGTTGAAGGGATGACGTTGGCGGACCAAGATACACTGAGTGACCACGTCTATACCTTACTTTTGAACCAACTTAAGGCCTTTGGCCGCATGCTATGAAGATCAGCACCGAAGACGTACAAAAACTCGCCCATCTTGCCCGACTAGAGCTGAATGCTGAAAAAACAGAAGCGATGAAGCAAGACTTGACCAAGATTTTGGGCTTTGTTGCCTCCATCGAAAAAATGGATCTCGAGGGCATAGAGCCATTGGTCTACATGACGGATAGGGAAAATGTATTGCGCGAGGATGTTCCTGAAGTTGTTCTCACCCATGCCCAGGCAATGAAAAATGCGCCGGACGCCGACTCTGACTACTATCGCGTTCCACGTGTGGTAGAAAAATAAGTCACACGGAAGTATCGCGCTTGGAAAAAACACTTTTCGGCCCAATTCTTGTACCTTCATAGGAAATCCATTGATTCTCTATATCCTATGTTGTCCAGTTACATCACCCTTTCTTTTGTTGCCCTTCTTGTCATCTTTTTATTGGCAAAAGGTATCCGCATTGTCAAGCAATCCGAAGCCATGATCATTGAGCGTTTGGGCAAGTACCATCGTACCCTAGAGTCGGGTATCAGTGTCATTATCCCTGTCATTGATCAACCCCGCCAAATTTCATGGCGCTATAGCGAAATAGGTTTTAACGGTGAAACCGTTCCGATTTTCAGAATGCAGGACCGCATTGACATGCGTGAAAATGTTTATGACTTTCCCAAGCAGAACGTTATCACGAAAGACAACGTTGTAACAGAAATCAATGCATTGATTTACTTCCAAATCATGGACCCTGTCAAGTCTGTGTATGAAATTGGCAACCTTCCTAGCGCCATTGAAAAGCTCACCCAAACCACCTTGCGTAATGTCGTGGGTGAGCTAGATTTGGATGAGTCCCTTTCTAGCCGTGATACCATCAACTCAAAATTGCGCAGCATTTTGGACGACGCCACGAACAAATGGGGCGTAAAAGTCAACCGCGTAGAGCTTCAAGACATCAATCCCCCCCTCGGTATTCGCGAGGCCATGGAAAAGCAAATGCGCGCAGAACGCGACCGTCGAGCAACCATTTTGGTGGCAGAAGGAGAAAAGCGTAGCCAAATTCTTACTGCTGAAGGTGAACGCGAATCTTCCATTCAACGGGCAGAAGGTCAAAAAACTGCAGCTATCCTTGAAGCAGAAGGTGTCGCGCAAGCGAGAATTCGCGTAGCTCAGGCTGAAGCAGAAGCTATCCGTCAAGTATCTGCCTCCATTAAGGAATTCTCTGGAGATCCTGTACAATATTTGATTGCCCAGAAATACTTAGAAACCTTACAAGACATGACTTCTGGAAAGGACAATAAAACTATTTACATCCCTTATGAGGCAACGGGTGTGCTTTCTTCCTTGGGCGGTATCAAAGAGCTTTTAAGCGGCGGAAAGTAAGCCGCCTACTTAAAGACAAAAATTTGCTTTAAGGCGTTCCTTCCTATAGGCTGATTAAGCGACCTTTGAGGGCATATATATGCCCTATCCTTTGAAAAATCGCAAGGCCGCTGTTGGCTTCATTTTCATCACCCTTTTGCTCGATGTTATTGGGCTTGGGATCATCATTCCTGTTATTCCTTCTTTGATTCATGAATTAACAGGGGGTGACATGTCTGAGGCAGCACGTTATGGCGGCTGGCTAATTGGCTCCTATGCCCTAGTTCAGTTTTTATGTGCCCCGTTTGTCGGGGCATTAAGCGATCGATTTGGACGTAGACCTGTATTGCTTTTATCTCTATTGGGTTTTGGTATTGACTATTTGGTCTTGGCATTAGCTCCATCCATTGGCTGGCTGTTCATCGCAAGAATTGTAGCGGGCTTTTTTGGCGCTTCATTCACAACTGGCGCTGCCTATATTGCCGATGTTTCTAGTCCCGAAAAGCGTGCACAAAATTTTGGTATGATCGGGGCCGCTTTTGGCCTTGGCTTTATCATTGGCCCTGTCACAGGTGGATTGTTGGGTGAGATTGGATCGCGCGTTCCCTTCTTTGCCGCCGCAGGACTCACCTTACTTAATGGATTATATGGGTACTTCATTCTTCCCGAATCTCTTCCTATAGAAAACCGGCGCGCCTTTCAATGGAAGCGCGCCAATCCCCTTGGGACCTTAATGGCTTTAAAGCGTTATCCTGCCGTAGCGAGTCTTATTGGCTCCCTCACTTTTATTTACATCGCCTCTCATGCCGTGCAAGGAACATGGTCCTATTTCTCCATGGAAAAGTTTGGGTGGACCGAGTCTATGGTGGGATACAGTCTTGGCGCCGTAGGCATCATGAGTGCGCTTGTTCAAGGGCTTCTTATTCGTGTCGTCATCCCCAAACTAGGGCCATATAAAGCCCTGATTGCCGGGATTATGCTCAATCTTACAGGGTTGGTTTTGTTTTCTCTAGCCTCGCAGGGATGGATGCTTTTTCTCTTTATCATTCCCTATACACTTGGCGGTATTGCTGGACCTGCACTTCAGGGCATTCTGTCCAATCAAGTGCCTGCAAATGAACAGGGTGAATTACAAGGTGCTTTGACCTCGATGATGTCGGCCACAGGGATTGTGGGGCCCTTGATTATGACCAGCATCTTTGCCTACTTTGCCCATTCCAAAGCCGGATTCTACTTCCCGGGGGCTCCCTTCTTGGCCGGAGCTATTTTGGTTGGTATTGCGCTGTTTTTAATTCTTCGCAAAGGGGAAGCCGGAACCTTGGGGACCGCGGCAGATGCCGTATCTTAATCCGATGCTAGACGCTCTTTCTCCTGCCAACATTTGGTTTATTGCCGGTATTCTTTTGCTCATTTTTGAAATGTTCACCCCTGGTTTTTTCTTGGCTAGTCTTTCTGTGGGCACTTTTTTGGCTGCGCTTATTGCCTGGGCCGGTGGAGATGATACATGGCAACTTGTGGGTTTTATCCTAGGAGGGGCGCTTTCCCTTGTCGCACTGCGCCCCACGATGAAGCGCTACTTTGATGCCAATGGGATTGCGACAAATGCAGATGCTTTGGTCGGCCGCAAGGCAAAGGTTACGGCAAAAGTCCCAGCAGGAGAACACGGTTCTATTCAGATTGATGGTGACACTTGGACTATTGAATGCCCCGAAGATTTAAAAGAAGGTGACCAAATTCAAGTCGTTGCGCGGCAAAGCATCATCCTACAGGTCAAGCGCTTGGGGTAATTTTCGGGCTGTTTCGGGCTAAATTTTTCATTATTAAAAATTTATTGCGTGATATTGAAAGAAATAGCTTTTCTTTGCGCCCTATTTATCTCAAGATTTCCAAAACATGAAAAACGGAACCGTAAAGTTCTTCGATGCCACCAAAGGGTTCGGCTTTATCAAGGACAACGAAGGTGAGGGCGATTACTTCGTTCACATCACAGGAACACTCGAACCCATTGCCGATGGCGATGAAGTTGAGTTTGAATTGAAAGAAGGTAAGCGTGGCCTACAAGCCACCAGCGTGCGCAAGCTCTAATCTCTTTTTTTCCAAGACCTACAAGGGCGGCCCATTGGGCCGCCCTTTTGTTTTTACGCACACCTGTTTTGCCTACTATTCTTCGCCTGGGTTTTCTACTCGCAAAGCCAGTAGACCCGCGAATAACATGAGCCCGCCTCCGAGCATCACGGCAAGGATCTGATCATTCCCAAGCACATTTTGCATAACCCAGCCAAATCCAAGGGCCGCAATGATCTCTGGTAAAACAATAAAGAAATTGAAGATGCCCATGTACATGCCAATTTTTTCTTTGGGCAATGTGCTTGCAAACATGGCGTACGGCATGGACAAAATAGAAGCCCAAGCAATCCCCACCCCGGTCATGCTCAAGAAGAGCATGTTGGGATTTTCAATCCAACCTAGGCTTATCAGTCCCATAGCGCCAGCGGCCAAACACAAAAAGTGTGTGCGTTGGTTACCTAATCGCATCGCCATGCTGCCGATCCCAAAAGCAAAGACAAAGGTGATCAAGTTATAATACGACAAGGTTAATCCGGCAAATTCCACCCCTTTGGAGTACGCAGCGGTATTCGGTGCAGCGTGAAAAATATCTTCGGCGACTGCAGGGCTGTAATAAAACCACATCAGAAACAATCCTGGCCAGGTAAAAAACTGAACCAAGGCCACCTGCCGCATCACTTTGGGCATATGGCGAATAGACCCGAATATCTCATGAAACATGTCCCTGATGGAAGACTTTGCTTGTAAGGCCTTAAATGCCGTCATGTCAGCCGGAGGATAGGGCTTCGTTGTAAAGACCGTGTACAGCACGGCAAGAAGCAGCACCACCGCGCCTGCATAGAAACTGTACACTACGGATGTGGGTATTCCCGTATAGCCTTGTGGATCACTTACATGAAACCAGTTACTCATCATCCATGGAAGGGCACTTGCAATGACGGAGCCCACCCCAATCATAAAACTTTGAAAAGTGAAACCTCGGCGGTGTTGGGACTCTGGCAACATGTCGACCACAAACGCCCGAAAAGGCTCCATCGAAATATTGATGGACGCATCCAAAACCCAAAGCAGGCCTGCTGCCATCCACAGGGTGGAGCTTTGTGGCATAAAAAATAAGGCCATAGATGCCAGTAATGCCCCGACTAAAAAGTATGGGCGGCGGCGACCTAGGGGTGTCCATGTTCGGTCAGACCAATAGCCAATAATCGGCTGCACTAACAATCCTGTCATGGGGGCCGCTAGCCAAAGCATGGGGATTTTATCTGCTTCAGCACCAAGAGATTTGTATATGGGGCTCATATTGGCCATCTGTAGGGACCAGCCAAACTGGATGCCCAAAAAGCCGAAGCTCATGTTCCAGATTTGCCAAAAATTGAGTCGCGGTTTTGAATCCATCTGCATAAAGAATGTTTTAGATGCGCGTTTTTTCCTTATTCCACGTGTAGAGACGGGCAGGCTTATGGAGCACCCCAATTTGTTTCTCCTCAAGCGGGATAACCCATTCATCATTGAGTGCCTTTTTGCGGAAATTTCGCTTGTCAAAAGACGAGTTCAAAATGGCTTCATGGAGCGCTTGCATTTGGCTGAGCGTAAATTTTTCTGGAAGCAGTTCATGGCCCACGCGCAATTCTGCCAATTCTTGGCGCAATATGTTTAGCGCTCCGACTACAATGTCGCTATGGTCAAACGCAAGCTCTGGAATGTTGCTGACGTCGTGCCAAAAAACACGTTCCGCAAAACTGGAAGCAGAAGGGTTAAATTCTTCCATCTTGACCAAGGCATAATAGGCAATGGTGATGACGCGTGCGCCCGGATCACGCCTGTTGCTTCTCAGCCAGGGCAAATCTTTGATGTTTTTTACGCGGTTTGGGTCGCCAAAGGCCCCACTTTGCTTCAGATAAAGCCCCCTTAAACTTGTAAGTTCCTTTAGAACACGCGCGGCAGCTTGATCTAAGTCTTCCTCTTCCTCAAGGTGATCACCAGGAAGGGCAAATCGACGCAGCTGACCCACGTCTTTTTGCTCAATAAGTAGTACGTTTAGGTTTTGGCCATCAAAACCAAAAACAACACAGTCAACAGATACGTTCGGATTCATCATAGGGTAAGACAAATGTACCTCCTACACTTTCTAATTCTACACTTGGTGTACACAATACACTATCTTTACCTATTGTTTAAGGATTTATATAGATGAAAAGTATCGCTGTACTCACTTCGGGAGGGGATGCTCCGGGTATGAACGCTGCCATTCGCGCCGTAGTTCGTGCGGGTATTTTTTACAACAAATCCGTGTACGGTGTATACCGTGGCTACGACGGTTTAATGGAAAATGAATTTGTTCCCCTTCATTCCAAGAGCGTAAAAAACATCCTATCTCAAGGAGGAACCATGCTCAAGTCAGCGCGTTCTGCCGCTTTTAGAACCCCAGAAGGCAGAGCCCAGGCGGCAGCCAATTTAAAAGCACGTGGCATTGACGGCCTTGTGGTCATCGGAGGAGATGGGACCTTTACGGGCGCACATCTACTCCATGAAGAGCATGACATTGCTGTGGTTGGCATTCCAGGAACCATTGACAATGATCTTTTTGGAACGGATTACACCATCGGCTATGACACGGCCACCAATACCGTGGTGGAATGCATTGATAAGATTCGGGATACAGCCAACAGTCACAACCGGATGTTCATTGTGGAAGTGATGGGGCGCGATGCTGGTTTTATTGCTTTAAGTGCCGGCGTCGCCACAGGGGCATTGGAGATTGTTCTTCCCGAAAAAAATACCAGTTTGGAGGATCTTTATACCGCCATCAACCGGGGGGCAGAAAACAAAAAAACAAGCAACATTATCGTCGTAGCAGAAGGTAACCGACTAGGCAAGCCATTTGAATTGGCCAAATCCCTTGGCGCGCATTACCCTGAACTAGATATCAAAGTCACCATTTTGGGTCACATTCAACGCGGCGGATCCCCGAGTGTGCTCGACCGCGTAAACGCCAGTCAACTGGGTGTGGCGGCAGTCGAGTCCTTACTCAACGGCAAAAGCGACATCATGGTTGGAATCATCAACGGTCAACTAACACAGACTTTTTTACAACAAGCGATTTACAACAAAGCTCCGCTGGATATGGAACTCCACCGGATCTCAAAAATTCTCTCGATTTAATTCAACACTTCACTTTCATCTCATGAAGAAAATTGCTATCAACGGATTTGGCCGCATTGGCCGCCTGACTTTCCGCAACCTTTTGAAC
>LICG01000024.1 GCA_001438205.1 Cryomorphaceae bacterium BACL7 MAG-120322-bin74 | reverse complement strand
GTTGTACCGCGTGCGCACCTCTATAGGCAATAGGGTGGCTTGGAGGGTCCCTTTAGCGTAAGAGACCGCAGATGGAAAGTTGGGCAATGCCGTCGAAGGGGTGCTGAGCGGAGCTAGACTACCGTCTTGAAAGGCCCAGGTCCCTTTGCTGCTGTCGAGTAAGAGTCCCCATCGACCAAAGTCCTGGTCTTTGCCCAAGAGCGGATTATTTGCCGCAAATGGGTATTTGGCGGCCGTAGCATAGGGGTGGTGCACCGGACGGATGCAATAACTGATAATGCTGGTGTCCTCGCCTGTCAGTTGGGCGGTACGCAAAAGCGTCTCATAGTAGGTCATGCCCACTGGAATAGACTGCGCCCATGCTACCATAGAGGCAGAGACTAGGCTAAGGAAGAGGAGAATCCGTGTCATGAGGTGTAGGGTCTATCGGCTTGGTGATAAGCGGGGGTGGATGAATACTTCGGTACGCTAAAGCTAAAAAAAGGAAAGGGAGCGGATCGCCTATGGTTCCCAAAATGAGCATATTGAAGAGAAATAGCACAACAACGGCCCTTGTGTTAGGGTTTTTCCACATGGCAGCGTTGATCACATACGGGTACATGGCCCCGGCAAAGAGCAACCATCCGACCACGCCTGCCTCCAAGAATAGATCAGCACTGTAGGCCGTTGGCCTGAATCCGTCATAGGGGGTGTATTGTTCAAAAAAGGCTACTTCAATTTCGGATAAGCCCATGTCTAACAATGCGGTGATACTGGCTGCTGGCCAAGAGCCTATGCCCCATCCAAAGGGATGAAAGATCCCAAACGGATAAGAGGCCAACAGCGAGACGGTTCGAATACCCCCTTCCCACGTGACATAAGTGAAGAGGTCTTTGTAACGCTGCTCAAAAAAAACATTGTAGACAAATTCTAAGCCACGCGGAAGGTCATTGGACTGACCATAAAAATACAGCGCTGCCAAACCCGTCATGAGGATGGCCAAGGCGCCCTTCCACGCTTTGCGCCAATCCTGATGGGAGATAACATAGATGACCATGATGATGAGCCCCGTGAGGGAACGGATGACGGTCAAATCATAGACCGCCATAGCCGCAGTGAGGATGAGGCCAAGGCGCGACCTTTGGTCGACCTTAAAGAGCAGGAGCGCGTACGCAAAGTAATGGTGTACGCCAAAGGCATAATAGGAAGGTTCGGCAAAGAGGCCACCCGATCCGCGACCATTTTCCCAGGCGGTAGGCTCCCAACGTTCAATAAAAAAATTCATGGTCCGCACCAAGGAGGGCGGAAAGAGGTGAAAGGTTTGCAGCAAACTGACAAAGACATTGGCGGCAAAGACCCACAAAAAGGCCTTGTTGATGTAGTCAAATTCTTCGTCCTGGACTCGGATGATGGTAAAAAAGATCACGGAAGCATTCACCAGGGCCATCAATGACCGCAAGGGGATAATAAAGGGATTGCCTTGCAAGAAGAAGAGGGCCGCAGACAGGGTGATATAGCCCAGGAATAAGGTGTAACGAATGGTCAGTCGGATATCCTTACGGACCGCATAAAAGCCCGCCCATGGAAAAATCTCGGGACGTCCTAATCCCGGTGTATTGGTGCCCAACGTGATGTTGGGCACAAAAATGAGGAAGGCTAATATTTTACGAAGGAAGCCCAATGACGTTTGATTTTATCCAATGTTTGCACCGCTATGTGCCATGGGCCAAGGCGCGCAAATGAGTGGATGTTTAAGGTAGCTAATTCTATACTTAAGCGATGCTCCCAACGTATGGTCTTGCCCTTGCGCGCAAGATTTTCGGGCGTTTTGGCGCCATGCCAGCCATACCATCTGTTTTTGGGCATGAGCCATTCCGCGAGATAGGCCTTGTACGCAGGACTCTCTTCTGTGATTGCCTGCTGCGTTGCGCGTTGAACGGCTGCACAGAATCCGGCAAGGCTGTCCTTGTCTCTGACCAAAAAGAGCCAACTAGCATAATAAGGGGACGGAATCTCCGGGATTTGGCTATTTGGCGACGGGGTTGCATCCCCATAGATCGGGAATGTTAGCTTTTGAGGTAACGCATGCAACCTATTTCCCCACGCCCAGACAGCTCTGGTTTTGAATAGCGTATTGTTGAGAATTAAATAGGGGCCCTGGGTCTGAACCACCGCCGCTACTTGAGCATAGGCGCCAAACTCATAATAAGTATTTTCTGCGCCATGAACGCGGTCATGTTTGGCATCATGGGCCGGGTTGCCGGTATCTAGGATGTGCCAATTTGAAGCCCCAACCCTTTGGGCAAAGGATTGCCATTGGCGGTATTCGGATTGGGTGAGCCCATGGCTGACACCAATGACCTCCATCTTATGGCTCGGTTGTCTGGACCAGTGCGCGGTAGACCCCAAATCCAGCACCCATCCCCGCACCGAGGAGCATCCACTCCCACCACTTAAGTCCCGTTTTGGGTAAGGGAAAACTAGGGCGCTCAACAACTTGGATCAAAGGCGTTTGCTTCCGCAAGCCAATTTCAGCTAAGGTGAGGTTTTTGGTAATCTCAATAAAGAGCGCATTGGCAATCTCCAAATCCACATAACTGGCATATTTATCGACTTGGTTTCTTTGAAAGATACTGTTGACGGTGTTGTCTTGAGCTTCCGCATTGCGCACAATGGCCGACTTTAAATGCGCTGCTGCTGAATCACGTTGATTTTGAAGAACTTGAAGGTTCACCCTTGCCTTTGAGGTGATGGACTCCAAAAAGAACTCCATCGTATTGGCTACAATAGCTTCGGTAAAATCACGCGCAAAGTGCTTGTTCTCATGGACCGTATTCACAAAGATCAAGCTGAGCTTTTTATCCGGCTTGTATACATCCAATATCTCCTTGTTGACCATATGATGAATCTCATACAGCATGGAATCTTGCAACGGTGTATAGGTGGATCGATCCGCTGGAAAGCGCAGATCTGTAAGACCTTCCTCTTTGGCCCAATCCGTATAGGGATATAAAAAATTTACCAATAAGACCGAATCTCCATCAGTAGCCATCGGCTGCAGTAACGTGCGCTCGACCATGTAGCGGGTTTTGAAAAGCTTGACTAAGCTTTCGCCCTCAAAAATGCCGCCTGGGTTGAGGCCCCCAACATCCAAACCAAACTGGGCTAATAAATTTTGCCAACCCGAGGATTCCCCCTCTTCTACCGCTAACATGAGCTCCGCACTG
Source organism: Cryomorphaceae bacterium BACL7 MAG-120322-bin74 (assembly GCA_001438205.1). Taxonomy (GTDB): domain Bacteria; phylum Bacteroidota; class Bacteroidia; order Flavobacteriales; family Schleiferiaceae; genus TMED14. Next base: position 19,512 of record LICG01000024.1, on the reverse strand, counting down.
TATTTTGACGGGCGAAGCCATACTCCATTGACCAACAAACCTCCGCCCAAAAGGGCAAAGAGGAAAATCTTCAGCTTATAACCCCAAATTTTTGCGGCCATTTTGCCTACTAAATCTTTTGCTTCTTTGGGACCAATATCCCCGTTTAGCCATGAGAAGAATGATGCCATGCTTAGGGTCTGAGAAGGAGAATAATGCCCAATGTGATACTAGAAATAGAAGCTATACTAGACGAGATGGCGGCAATCTGACCTGCATCCATGCCACGGCTTTTCTTTTCTCGCGCAAGCACCTTCAAGGTGGTATTGGAATATACCCTTGGGTAAATAGGGACCACCCCAAGAAAGCGCTTAATGGGTGCACTTCGACCATTGGCGTATTCTACTACGATATCCCGTATTCTGCCTCCAGAAGCCAATCCACCTGCCTGATTGAGGTAATATTTTGCTCGACGCCCAGGGACAAACGTGTGCCCTCCTTTGTTCTTCACTACGCCTCGGACATAGACCACATTTAGCTCACGCGGTATGTAGATAGTATCGCCATCCTGCACGCCAAAACGCTTGAGTTGAGCCTGATTGGTAAAGTCAATAGAGATGGTGTCTTTCGGGTGAATTTTGACGGGGTCAAAATATTCTTCCGCATACGCCATACTGTCAGGCGTAAGGCCCTTCTGCAAGGTTCGGGTAAATAATTCAGTGGTTTGTAGGGCTTTTTCTGGGTTTAGACGTACTACTAGACCAAATTTTGGCATAGCCCCTTCGGACAATCCTCCAACACGTTGAAATACGCCTTCCAAGGACTCCCCTTCCGTCATTAAGGCGTACCCCCCTTTCTGGCGCACTGCACCCATAAAGTATACCACTTTGGAGGTTTCCATATTCACTCTCTGGCGCACACTGACCGTTGAGCCTGGCAAAAGTAGCAACCCTTCACCGTCAAAATTTGGTTGATACAAGACAATCTCTTGATTTCCTGTGAAGTCTCCATTCTCATCTACAACAGGACGTGCAACTTCTATGAGTCGACTATTGGCAGTACTCTGGAGGCCTCCCGCAAGCAAAATGGCCTGTTCCGCTGTTATACCAGGGTAGTAGACCCAGCGGCCCGGCATATTCACCATTCCGCGCACTGAAATGGAGTCATAGGGCCACAAGTCGGACTGCATGGCCACATAAATAGAATCATTTACCTCTATGGCAAAATTGTCGGATGAAGGGTTAAACTCCATGTAGCTTCCTTGCGCTTTGTCTGGGCGACGTATCATCAAGGCCTTGGTGGATAAGGCCTCTCGGTCTAGACCTTGCGCGCGGAGCAAGACATCCTGAAAGGTCATGCCTTCCATCCATCCATAATAGCCAGGGCGCACTACGCCACCCGTTAACGCAATGCGGTTGTCATAACGATTGCGCAAAGGCAATGCAAGGATCACATCGCCGGAAGTGAGATTAATGGCAGAAAACTCATCTGCATTAACATCTGCAATGTGCAGTTCGGTAGCACCCGTGGAGAAGATCAATACTTGTCCACGATAAGCCCCTTCACTGAAATCCCCTGCGTAGGCTTTTATATCTTCCAAGCTCTCCCCTTCTCGCACTTCAAACAAACCAGGGCGTTTAAATTCACCCATCAAATTGACCCTGTTTTGATACACGGGGATACGGATGACATCCCCTTCTTGCAAAATGGCGTTATCCGATACATCCCCGGTCGCAATAAAGCGGTAGAGATCGATCGTTTGTATCACCTCTCCATTGCGGACTAACTCAATGTTTCGGTATGAACCTAGCTCGCCAGGCCCTCCCGATTGATAAAGGGCATGGAAAACGGTTGCCACACTTGGCATCACATAGCTTCCCGGCTTCCGGGCACCAAGTACGGACACGCGGATACTGCGAACTTCTGCCAAGGCAATCGAAATTTGTGTTTGACCGCCCGACAAGGCTTTGAAACCCGCAGAAATAAGTTTTTGGCGCAAACGCGCTTCGACAGACTTAAGCGTCGTGCCTGAAACTGAAATCACCCCAGCATAGGGAACTACAATGGTTCCATTCGGGGCAACTTCTAGGTCATACGCCGCTTCTTGAAGGCCGTAAATGGTTAGAGATAGTTTATCACCAACCCCAACGATGTAGTTTGGCGCATTGGCGAGCTGGATATTTGGGGCAAAGTCTAGCGTGCCTTCGCGAAAGAGTTCTGAACCAAAAATGAGCGTATCACGGAAAATGCTTCGCTTCACATAGTCTTTAAGACCGAGCGAATCTTTTGAAATCGCCTCTGGTAAACGACTTTTTGCATCCTGAAAACGTTCTGAGTTTAAGAGAGACAATTGCAGTTGTTGTTCCCGGCTTAGGTTGAGCTGTGATTGCTCCAACGAGGAGCCTAAGGGTGTAATGCTCCCCCTTTGCAGCTGAGGCACGTTGAGGTTGCCCAGTGTTCTGCGGTTGAGAACACCTTGAGCATGGGCTTGCTCTGAAGCGAGTATAAACAACACCGCAGTGATGCATCCAAAAACGATGTGAAAGCGCTGTTTCATAAAACTAAGGTAGAACTATTGAAGGAAGTCGTCCGCTTCTTGGTTGAAGCGGCTCCAACTGTATCCTTCGACCAAGGATTTGATTTGCTCCGGATGCCAGTGGAACTTTTCTGACGCCACATCATCAAAAGCTTGAAGCCATGCTTCTGCCTTGTCACAGACAATAGCATGTACGCCGTTTTGGATGTTCGTGAATCCCGTTGAGGCACGAGGACTTAGCATCACGATTCGACCACTATGAAAGGCCTCTAAGCATTTATTGAGCAGTCCCCCGCCACTTATCATGGGCGCTAGGCAGATGCCATAGTCTTGCAATTCTACATCAAGATGCTCCACAAAAGGCACGTAGGTGATTCCTGCCTCCGTCATTCGTTGGACTAGACCACCAGGGGCATGGGCCCCAATGACTTTCCCTCTAAATTCTTTGGGGATATAGGGATGGACATTGTCTAAAAACCAAATCACGGCATCGTAGTTGGGTTTGTAGCTCAAGGGACCCAAAAAATAGTAACCAAATCGGCCTGCCGCACTTGCGGGCTGAAGCTGAATATTGATCCCATTTTCGATAGCCACTACTTTGCGGCCTTTGGCGCCACCATTGAGCCGGCGAGCCAACATGCGGGCAAAATATTCCGTCACTAAGAAGGTTCGGTCAGCACGCAAGGCTAGTTTTCGGTCCCAGCGCTTGAGTAAAGGCCATTCTAGCATGTAGTATAGCTTATACATCGACCAGGGCATGCGTGAAGCGCCCGTACGGTAATTGTCATCCACAAGATCACAGAGATCAATCCAGGTTTGGTCAGCGTTCACGTGACGCATATAGTCACCGACGCGACGTTCACTAAAAACAGCTAAGTCGCTTTTGGGCAGTTCCTTTAAATATTTCCTAATTCGAAAACTCGAATAAAATCCGACCTGTAAGGGCAATGCCCTGGTTAAGAAAAACCACAGAGAATGCAATGAGCCTCGAAGGGAATAAATATGAAAATGTTTGAAACTTTCTACCCCCAGACCCTTTAGGTAGTCTTCTGTCCCCGGATTGATTTCACGCGCATTGACAAAGACAACATGGATCTTTGCTTTGCCCGCAAAGGCTTCAAGCCAGCGAGATGCACGCAACGGATACCCACTGGTTTTGGGGTAGATATTGCGTTGAAAAACAAAGAGAACAGACTTCACGCGCGAAAGAAAGGGGCTTAATTACATGATTGAAGGGCTAAAATAAGGCTAGATGGAGTCATTCATAGCGAAAATGAAAACATTGAAGACAAAGTGAATCAAATGAGGGATAAAAAACATTTTTTAATGGCACGTTAAGCGATTGGGTCCCTGGGGCGTTATTTGACTTTTACCTCTTTCAATGCCTTTCGGCGCGCTTTCGCTTCTCTGTGGGCTTCTTTAAATTCCTTTTCAAACAAGGTGATATGGATACCTGCGGTGATCTGCCAGGATTGAAAATTGGCGGGCAGCAATATTTGCCCATTTTGGAAAGCGGGCAAAGAGAGCCAAAGATTGATTCCTGTATACAACGTGGTCCAGGGCAAAATGCGGTGCTGGAGAACGGTGCTGAATTCGCCTGCCCCCGCCAATCCCTCCCATGTATGCCAGCGGTATGATGCTGCCAGCTGTGCTTTTCTTCCAAAAAAACCTTGGTATTCGATACCTAAGGATTGATGCAGGCCAGCCAGTCGATCTATGTGCACCGCATGAACACCTAGTTGATGTTGCTTTGTCAATTGATAATAGGCCGCAGCATGTAGGGTAAGGGGCGCTCTGAATTGCGCAGGGGGCGCAGAAGAAAGGCTAAACCCATCGATGTTTTCAGATTGCAGACCCTTGAGATAGGCGGACCAAGAAAGGGTGTCCGCAGGATCAAAACCCAGCGAATAGCCCGAGTAGGTAAATTGGGAGGTCCACTGCAAAGAGCGCGAATGGCGTGGGCCTCCCACATGGGCACCCTTGTCTAATGGGATGCCCGTTGCACTTGCCTGCAGGGTGAGTGTTTTCAGCGGCTGATAGGTGAATCCTAGATTGAGTGAATAGGTGTTTTTTTGAGACTTGAGCATCTCCCAGTAGGCTGGCACCATCCCCATAATGAGGTAACGCGGAAAGTCCATCGCACTATCCAACCTAGCGTCATCCGCAATCAACCCAAAGGCAGAAATTTGCATGTCACTATTCCAGCTGACGACATTGGTTTGGGTGGTGTAATCGTAGTGGGAGTCAATCCGCCAGTCCTGTACTTGCCATTGAAATCCCCCTAGTAGCCGATTGGCTTGCACGGCTGCGCCCACACGGAAGGTTTTGCTCAACTGTCGCTGATGGCCCATGGCCACACGTCCCATGGCGCTGAGGACAAAATCGCTTTCACTGAAATTGCCTTCATACACCGGGCTGATTTGACCTGTAGCATCCCGCATGCCATAAAAACCAAAGACGAGCAAATCCTTATCCAAATGGAAGCGTGCATCTACATCGACGCCCGTTTGCACCCAGGTGTATCCTTTTTTTTGCTTCCATCCGATGCCCAAACCTTCAACCTCTGTTGCTATAGAAAGTCCCACATTGGGCGCATTGAGCGCACGCAATTGTTCTCCTACATTTCCCCATAAAGCCTTGAGGGGGGTCGTCATATTCCCTTGGGTCATCAAGCCGGGAAGGCTTACATGAAATCGAAGATCCGTTTTTGCCCCAGGGTTTTGGGCCAATGCTAAGGGCTGGCCGCGCAGGGCAAATACATTCAAATTTTGGGCATGAGCGACCATGGTAGCCCAGAAAGAAAGAAAAAGGAAGACCTGACGCATGCGCATAACTTAGAGGATTTCCTTTTCAAATTCCACTTGTAATCCCACGTGAAGTTCTAAGGAACTGGTTGTTTCCAACTTGACCGGCTCTTGCCCACTAGCGGTAGTTTCTAACGTGGCTTCCAATTGCAGCCATTTTGCCGCACAAATAGCCTTCCTACAGTCCGATATTGTCATGACTGAACGCGATTGAGCATCCATTGACGGACCTCCGACAAGAGGACCTCGCCGTCTGCGCCCCGCATAGCAGGACCAATATGCACTTGAACGTGCCACGCAGGACGCTGCAACATCCTGAGGAGATGCGGAATAAATTTTTCTTCGCCCACCCAGGCCATAGCAGGATCACTGTATTCTAGCACAAAAGGAACAATGGGTAGGTCTAGTTCTGCAGCGGTGTAAAACATGCCCGGGTTAAAGGGCAACAGCCCACTTGCAGCGGTTGTGCCTTCCGGAAAAACCACCGGACTCAGTCCTTTTTGAATGCGCTGTGCCAGAGCATCACGCGCCGCGCTCCGAGAGGCTTTGTCGCTGCGTTGGACAAAAACCGCATCCACCGCCATGGCCGCCCAACCGATGAACGGCCATGATTTTACTTCTGCCTTGCCTAAGAAAACCGTCGGTGTGGCACTAAAAACAAAGAGAATGTCCGCATAGCTGCGATGGTTGCCCATGAGGATGGCCGCCTTTTGAGGCTGCTCCCCTTCTTTGACCACGATACGGATGCCCATAATCCAAAGAAAAAACACCCGCCATCCTTTGAACAGCCCGTGGCGGATGTTCATGGGCAGGCCGATCGCCTTGGCCAAAATCAACAAAGGGACGAGCACAAAAAATGCCGAAAACACGAGCCAAAAGGAGCGGTACAATAGCCGTATGGATCCCATCGCTATGGCTTAAGCGCGGGTTTTGCCCCGGACATTAAGCAGTTCCACCCCTAAGGAAAATCCCACTGCGGCGTAGATATAGGACTTGGGCACATGATGCCCCGCGGCTTCCGCCACCAGCAAAAAACCAATGAGAATCAAGAAGGCCAATGCTAAAATCTGTAAGGACGGGTGCCGTTCTATCACATTGGCGACGGGACCGCTAAACTTGAGCATCACAAACATGGCTACGACAATCGCCGCAATCATAATGGGCAATACTTGGGTCATTCCAATCGCCGTGAGGATACTGTCAAAACTGAAAACAATATCCAATAAGGCAATCTGCACGATAATGGCCGCAAAGGAACTTTTCACCTTCATGTCTTGCCCCTGTTGGGTACCCTCCTTCTCCACCATCTCGTAGATCTCACGAGCAGACTTTTGGATCAAAAACACACCCCCTAAAAACAAGACGGTGTCACGCCCATTGAGGCCATAGCCAAAGAGGTGGACAAAGGGTTCTGTCAGCCCAATGATCCAGGTAATCGACAACAACATACAAATACGGAAAACCAAGGCGAGACCTATGCCCAAAGTGCGCGCACGTGGACGAATATCTTCAGGCAATTTATTGGTCAGTATGCTGATGAAAATGATATTGTCAATGCCCAAGATGATCTCCATAAAGGAGAGGGTAAGGAATGCGAAGAGCGTCTCGAGCGTAAAAAGATGTTCCAATGTCCTAAGATGTATATAAGGTAAAGGTAGGAGGTTTAGGGTTTAACAGCGCTGGGTTCTCGGGCAGCTAGCTCTATATGGCTAGCTTGTCGCACATGCTTTTTAAAATGATTCACTCATCCAGCACCGCACAGACACCAACCCTTTAACCCTTCAACCCTTTAACCCTTCAACCCTTTAACCCTTTAACCCTTCAACCCTTTAACCCTTTAACCCTTCAACCCTCACTTCTCCAAAATAAAACGCAAGACCTGTTCTCGGGTCTCCCCTTGAATACGTACAAAGTACAAGCCTGCCGAGACCGGTTTAAAGGGCAATGCCCCCTCGCCTGCTGCATTGGTATACAGCGTCAACACTTGGATGGTGCGCCCAAAGGCATCCGTCAAGGTGGCGGTCACCGCGTCTTGGGCTAGCCATCCCGCCAAGGTGAGACCTTGGATGGAAGTGGTAGGGTTCGGGTAGAGCCAAGCACCCAATGGTTGGCCATTTTCATCCACGCTGAGTTCATCTAAACGATGCGTCACCGTATCGGCGAGGCCACAGTTATTGGTCACAATCAGCGTCACATTGTACAGCAACGAAGGCACGCTGTAGGTGTGCTGGATAAAGTTGGCCCCGGTAGAGGTTTGGCCATCACCCCAATACCACGTGTAGGTATTCGCCATCACGGATGCTGTCGCATCAAACTGCACGGTCATCCCATTGCCGTTGGAAGACACCACAAACCACGTAAAGGTGGCCATCGGCTTCATGCACATGGTGATATTCTGTGAGGTACTGACGGTATCCCCACAGTGGTTTACGGCATAAAGGGTGACGGTATAGTTGCCCCCAACAGGATAGGTATAGCTGGCGTTGGCACCCTGAACTGTTTGGCCATTGCCAAAGTCAAACCAAATGCTCGCATAGCGACCTGGATTTACAGGCCCCGTGCAATTCAACGTCAACACCGAAGTACTGGTGGTAAAGGTTTGGATGGTAGAACTACAGACGGTGACCGGAATCACCAAGGTGTCCGTTTGTCCGCATAGGTCGGTCACAACCAACTGCACATCCCAGGTGCTGTCCTGCGGGAAATTGTACGTTGCGCTTACGCCGATGGCGGTTCCACCCGTTCCATAATTCCAGCTGTACTGAAGGTTGTTTCCAGTCGACCCGGTCGCGCTAAACACGACGAGTAATCCATTGGTCGTATAGGTGAAGTCTGCGACCGGAGTTGGGCATGGGTTGCTGCACTGGATATTGTCCTCGAGCAGATAGCCTGTGCCTGGCACCGTGCCAGGTGTAAAGCTGCTGACCGTGTCCCCAAAAGAATCCATGAGGTACCATCCACATTCCTCTGCCCATGCACCATTGGCCAAGAACCGTACACGCAAGGTGTCCATGTCACACACGTTGATGGTAAAGCTGGTTGCAAAGCCTGCGTTAAACGTGAAGTTGGTTACGCTGGTGCCTGTGGTAATCTCGAGGTTATGTGAAACGGTTCCCGCCCCATTGCCTATCCAGCCATCGCCGTACGTATCCACCAAATCCAGGGTATACTGACAACCATTCTGACAGCTAAACGTGGTTTGGCTAAACGGGCCCAATTTGGGCGATACCTGACCGATACCACAAGAATCAAAGACATAGACATCGTAGGCAGTGCTGCTCAGCAATCCAGGGATGATGAACGGATTGGTGCTTGCCGCCACGAGAATACCCAACCCTGGCGTAAATCCAGCCGGTCCATATTCTATCATAGTGGTGCCTCCGCCTCCTGCTGTAAAGGTCACCTCTAAGCTGGTATTGCTAAAAGCCTGCACACTGATATTGGAAGGCGGTAAGCAAGGAAGTGGGTTATTGATGGTAAGGTCATCTATCGCGATGTCACCGGAGGCTTGATTGCCCCCGCCAGGCTTGTTGGCGGTAAATCGCAATTGAACCGTGTCACCGGCATAGGCCGAAAGGTTGGCCTTGACTTCTTGCCAATTGTTTCCCTGACTTCCCTGGGCCGTGCTGACATTGATCCATGCGCCTCCGTTGGCAGAGACGTCCACGTTTAAGGTGCCGATTTGGGTACCCAACATGTGGCGCCAGAAAACAACTTCTGGATTGCTCAGGGTATCCAAGTAGATCTGTGGCGTGGTCAAGGTGGCCGCGGCGCCGTTAAAGGCAGAAGCCTCTACATAGACATAGTGGCCATTCCCTGTGGTATGGTCCCCCATCGGACCTGTACTAGCGGTAGGCGTTGTGCCTGTACCACCCCCCCAGTGGTAGGGTTGATTAAAGGGAGGTCCACCCGTTCCAGCAGCAGGATTGCGCGTCCAACAGGGATCAATGGTGGAATTCTGATTAAAATTGCCCGTACCCGAAGCAAAGGTGGCGTCAAAGTTTTCGGCATAGGGGGCGGTAATTACGCCACAGGCCGTGCTGCCACTAACGGGTCCCACCCAATTGGATTGAAGCGAAGAAGAACAGACATCGCGCACATAAAAGTCATAGGTGTTGGAGGCATTAAGGCCAGTCACCGTAAAGGGATTGGTGTTTGCCGCAACCGTGGTCCCTGCCCCTTGAGTGAAGCCAACAGGGCCATATTCAATTTGCCAGGCCGTTGCTCCGCCCGAAGTCCAAGTCAGCGTGAGGCTATTGGCTGTAGCACCGCTAGCACTCAAGGCACTCGGCACAGGACAGGCCGAACAGGAGACGCCTCCACTAAAGTGCACCCCCGCAGGAATGGTCGTATTGTCATCATGGGCATAGGCCGTGTCGCCATTCGAGTCAATCAAATACCAACCGCACTCATTGGACCAGTTGCCGTTGACAAAGAATTGCATGTAGATCGTATCCCCATCACATACGGGTATCACGGTGGTGCTATCAAAGCCAGTAGTAAACGTATAGAACGTGCTCATTGCCCCAACCGTCAATTGTAACTGATGTTGTGCGGTGCCGAAGTTGTTTCCAACCCAACCGTCTCCGTAACTATCCGTCATATGAAGCGTGTAGGTACATGCATTGGCACACGCAATCGGCGTGGCTGCCGATGGACCCACGTGGTTGGACAGGTCATTCGCCGCACAAGAATCCAACACATAAAAGTCATAGGCCGTCCCCGAAGTCAGACCCGTTACCACGAATGGATTACTGGTGGCTTGAACCATCGTACCCGCACCCGGGGTAAAGCCGGTAGCGCCATATTCGATAAAGGTGGTACCCCCCGAAGTCGCATTCCAAGATACTTGGACCGAGGTAGGACTTGCCACCACTGTGGCCAAGGCCGTTGGATCGATACAGGGTTGTGCGTTGTCGATCACAACATCGTCAATGGACATGTCGACTTGGTTCTGGTTGCCCCAGTTGCGGTATCCAAACCAACGCACTTGTACACTATCTCCTGCATAGGATACAAGAGGAATGGCCGCTTTGGACCACGGGGCATTTTGTGCACTTTGTTGGGCACCGGTAGCTGTCCAGAGATTACTCCATGCGCCGCCATTGACACGGATCTCTACCTCCATTTTCTGGATTTGATTGCCAAACATGTGATAGAAGAAGGACAATTCTGGATTGCTGAGGGTATCCAGTTTGATGACGGGCGAAACCAACCAGGTGGGCGTAACGCCATTGGACGTTTCGGTATGCAAGTATTTGCCTGTGCCCGACGTATGATCGCCTAATGGACCTGTATTACCGGTTGGCGTAGCACCGGTTTCTGCTTTCCACCAAAAAGTCGTGGTGGCACTGCGGTCCCAACAAGGGTCCAAATCTCCGGCTTGGAAGTGCGTAGAAGTCACCCAATTGCTGCCATCAAAGTTTTCAGACCATGGCGCTGTGATGGACGTACAAAGGGTGGTAAACGTGAGCGGACCTACCCATAAAGAGGAGGTGCCACTGCCACAACTATCCCGTACATACACCTCGTAGGTGGTCCCTGGCATCAATCCGGCCAAGGTGTAAGGGTTCGTGGTCGCGGTATTAAAGCTGGCCATGTTAACAGCCCCGACAGGGCCAAAGGCCACATTCCATTCCGTCGCACCCCCTGTAGTCCAGGACAAACCTGCCGTTGTTGCTGTGACGATACCCACAGAAAATCCTGTCGGCGCAGGACAAGCGGGTGCCTCTTTGATTTCAATCTCATCGATGGCCATGTCACTTTGGTTGGCCGATCCTCTTGTGGCAACAAAGCGTATCATCAAGGTATCCGATGCCGGCAGGATGAAGGCAGTGTCTATCCATGGGGCGTTATTGCCAAAGAAGGGCTGATTGCCGCTAAAAACGTTGGTCGTAGCGGACCATCCTCCCGTCGGCGTCCATACTTGGAAGCCCAAGGTCCCCATGCTATTGCCACGTGCATGGTAGCTGAAGGACAACTCTGGAGAAGTTAACGTACTCGTATTGATGGGGGGCGTACGCAGATAGGTCACCTGTCCAGGCAGGCCGGACGATGATTCGGTATAGGCAAAGCGCCCATTTCCACTTGCATCCGCATTTGGACCCGTATTGGGCGTGGTGGTTGCGGCAGCGCGGATTCCCCAATAATAGGGCGATCCAGGGCCACTTCCTGCTTCTGGATCCCTGAACCAACACGTAGCCAATGCATCACCGGCATTATACGTTCCCGTGCCCGCCGTCCAAGCGGTACCATCAAAGTCTTCTGCCCATGGGGCAGACACCGGAGTACATAGGGTACTGACCAACAGAGGTCCAAACCAACCAGACGTGTCGCCTGCTCCACAAATATTTCGGACATACACGGCGTAGTCGGTCCCTGTCGTCAAGCCATTCAGCGTAGGCGTGGTCGTTGTGACCCCCGTTTTTGCCATGGCGCCTGGAGTCTGCACCGTGGTGCCATAGGCAATCTGCCAACTCGTTCCTGCCCCTGTGAGAATGGACAAGTCTACCGAAGTAAAGTTGATATTGGTCGAAGTGAGACCCGTTGGCTGCGGGCAAGTCGGACCATTTTGGAAATAGATATCATCCAAGGCCATGTCACCTGTCACATCAAAAGAACGAACGCCGCGGAATCGGATACGAATCGTGTCATTGCTCAGCCCGACAAAAGGCACATTGATCGAGTCCCATCCAGCCGCAGAGGACGCCTGGGTGGCACCAGATTGACTCCAGATACCATATTGCCATCCATTGGTTGGCGTCCATACGTCCAAGGCTAAAGTGCCGGTGTATTGCCCAAACATGTGCTTCCAGAAAGTGACGGAAGGATTGGTCAATCCACTAATGTCCATCAGGGGTGATACCACCTCCGCTTGATCTTGATATCCACCACCGCTGGCCTCCGTATATAGATATTTACCGGCAGGAGTGCCCGTTGTATGGTCGGCCGTAGGGCCTGTGTTGGCTGAGGGGGTCGGGCCTGAACGTGGACCCCATGCATAGGGTTGGCCAAATCCATTGCCTGTTGGTGCATTTGGATCCCTTGTCCAACAAACGTCGATCGCATTGTTGGCATTTAGTGCGCCCGTTCCTTGCGTCCATCCCGTCCCACTAAAAGTTTCTAAATACGGCGCCGCCAAAGGCGCACAAAGTGTCGAAAAGGGTAAAGGCCCTACCCACATACTGCTATTGCCTGTTCCGCAGCTGTCGCGGACATACACATCATAGGGGGTCGACGCATTTAGGCCATTTACACGCTTTGTTGTTGCGCTCGAGCTGACAAACGTGCCCGTGGAGGTGGGATTAAACCCTACTGCTCCATATTTCATTTGCCAGTTCGTCGCACCGCCGGTCGTCCAGGTAAATTCAGCAGAATTAGACATCACCCAATCTAACTGCAAACCCGTTGGGGGGAAACACGTCGGCATAGGGCCATGGTGTACCGTAATGACCCATGAACCATGAACCACTTTGTTGATATTGGTGTCGCAGCCATTGCCGCCCCAAGTGCGAAAGGCATGCAGTGCAAAGACCAATTGACCCGTTGCGGTAGCGCCATTGGCTATGGTCAATCCCGTTCGGCTGTATAACTGCAAACCCGGTTGATTTCCAACGCCTTGGGAAATAGTCGCTTCCGCCGTAGCTGTCGAGGTACAACTGAGGTAACTGAATTGCTCACTTTTCCAACCATTGTTGGCGGCCAACATATCGTAGGCTACATCAACGCTGTAGACCCAACGATTCGTAGGTATTTGAACCACAAGGCTATCCACACAGGTGGATACCGTAGCCGTGGTGGGGGTGCCCGATAACAAGGTGGGTGCCGATGGCCCAAAGGCAGAATCTGTTGTGCTGACAATTTGAGCCTGGAGGTGAAACCCTAAAGCGCATAGTGCAAAAAAGGCAGAGAAAGGACGAATCATCATGGCGGTGTTGGTTTGAAGTTGTTGAAAATACGCCGATTAAAATAGATTTAGATGGCCCAAACATAAAAGTTATTTACCGCGGCGGCTACCTTTGCTCCATGTCGAAGGCCCCCCTTTATCCATCAGCAGACGAAGTCACAATCTTTTGGAATGAAAATCAAAGGGTTCCTGCTTTTCGTTTGCGTTTAAAACGTCCCTCCTCCGCGCATTTATCCTGCCTGATCGATCAATGGGAAGTGCGGCTAGAAATGAGTGACCGATTTGGCGCGCTGCTCAAAATGCCAGGGTATCTCTTTCCTGGAAGAGCCAAATTACAGCAAGCAAGTTCTAGCGCCACGGCCCTGTGGAAGGCTACCCAACTGCGCCTTTTATTTCCGGATGCGAACAAAATGTGGGATGTCACAGGTGGAAGTGGCATTGACACTTGGGGCTTTGAACAAGTTGGCATGCACTGTTGGGTGACCGAACCCAACCAAGACCTAGCGGCCTTGCATCGCCATAACGCAGGCATATTGGGTACTGACCGCCAGGTCATCGAATGCACTGCAGAAGCCTATCAGCCACCCCATGCCTTTGACCTGATCTACGCTGATCCCTCCCGGATGGATCTGCATGGGCAACGCGTGTACCACCCTGCGGATTGTCACCCCAACCCCTTGACAGAATTGGATCGTTGGCTGTCCTTTGCCCCATGGATTTTACTCAAGCTCTCCCCGATGGTGGATCCAGATGCCGCCTTGAAGTGGTTTCCAACCTGCCATCAATTGTGGACGTTGAGCATGAAACGCGAAGTGAAGGAAGTGTTGTTGCTGATTGGGCGTAAAAAACCCGCTACCGAGGTGCAGCGGCATGCCGTTGATGTGCATCCTGACGGTGCGGAGAACTATCATTTCATTTTGGATCAAAGCGTTTCCGCCTCTTCTTTGGGTGAACCTAAAACCTACCTCTATGATCCCGATGCTGCCTTAGTTGCTGCCCGGGCATTGCCCTCTTTGGCTGTGCGCTTTGCACTAACACCCTTGCATCCTGAAGCCCGCCTCCTTACCAGCGATGTCCTGGTGACGGATTTTCCTGGCCGGATATTTCAGGTTGTGGCTCTTCACCCTCCTTTTCAGGGTGAATGGCCACAGGGGGCCTCCGTCGTGGTAAGGGGCTTCCCTGAAAAGGCGGAAACCATTCGGAAACGCATGAAACTCAAAGAAAACACGGAACACTATTTGATTGCTACCTATTGGGGTGACAATATCAAAGGCTTTATACAGGCACGTAGGATGACCCCTTAAATATTGGGCGTAGATTTAAACCATGAAGAAGATGGGGTTTTGGCTGACGTTTCTCTTGACTTTTACAAGTCAAGCGCAGCCCCTTTTTATCCCCAATCAAGGCCAATGGGCCGAGGATTTTCTTGCAAAAACAGCCCTGAGTTACGGAGCCATCTTTTGGGAAAAACAGGGGTACAGGATGACCCTTTTGAACGAACGCATGATGCCAGAGCATGGCCATGGAGACCATACACCCAACCTTTATCCTGAGGGTCCTGACGCCTTTGCCTTTTTTTGCACCTATGCCGGCGCCAACCCCGCACCCACTTTTGAAGGACAAAGGCCCACAGCGAGCCCGCGGCATTATTTTATCGGAAATAACCCAGACAATTGGAAGAGTGATATTGCTGAATTTCAAGGTTTTAAAATCACAGAGCTCTACCCTTTGATTGACCTTACATGGAGCGAAAAAGAAGGCGAATTATACAACGCTTGGACCATTCGGCCGGGCGGAAACCCCGAGGCTATCACGATCCTATATGACGGCATTACCCCTTCATTAGACGCAGAAGGGAGACTTGTCCTCCCAACCCCACTTGGAACCCTTGTTGAAACGGCTCCCTATGCCTATATCCTAGAAACAGGCAAACCCGTGCGCTGTGACTTCACATTAAACAATGGGCGCGTTGGATTCAAAGTAGGGCGCTATGCCGCTGGAAAAACACTTGTCATTGACCCCACTTTGGTTTTCTCCTCCTTCAGTGGCTCACTGGCGGACAACTGGGGCTATACCGCCACCTATGATGCGGCAGGAAACGTCTATGGCGGCGGAATCGTTTTTGACGTGGGCTATCCCACCACGGCGGGGGCATTTGACCCAACCTACAATGACCCTTCTGGCGGCGCAAATTATCTACGCATGGATATTGGCCTGACCAAATTCAATGCAAATGGAACGCAACGCTTGTATTCTACCTACATCGGGGGGAGCAATCCAGACCAGCCGCATTCTATGATGGTCAATAATGCAGGAGATTTATTGATTTTTGGCACCACGGGGTCAGATGATTTTCCCATGCCAGGAAGCGGAAGCTATGACAACTCCTATAACGGAGGACCTCCCTATGGTCCGAGCCAAGGCTCACCGCTCAACTTTGATTTTGACGACGGATTTGATGCTTTTATCCTAAAACTCAACCCGAGCGGGACCAACCTTTTGGCTGCCACCTACATGGGAACTTCAGGAAATGAAGGCCTCAACCTGGCCCTTGCAAAGAATTATGGGGACCAAGCCCGGGGAGAAATCGTAGTGGACGCCCAAGACAACGTGTATGTTGCCTCTACAAGCAACTCTGGCGCATCCCCTTTGAGCGGCACTTCAGACGCGTGGCTCTTTTCTTTGACCTCCAATTTACAAATTCTCAGATGGCAGACTTTTCTGGGTGGCAGCGGCAAAGAGTCAGGTTATGGCATCAAGGTGGTCGACAATGGGGATGTCTATGTTACCGGCGGAACGACGTCCAATGATATGCCCCTTACAGCGGGCGCAAAATTTCCTACGGCCTATGGTGGCACCGATGGCTTCATTTCCAGACTCAACCCAAGCGGCGTAGTGCAACGTACAACCTACTTGGGAACCGGAAGTACGGATCAAAGTTATTTTATAGACTTAGACAAATACGGCGCAGTGTACGCATATGGCCAAACGATGGGGCTTTGGCCAAAGACCGCAGGCACATGGGGCACCACTAGCGGGGGACAGTTTATCGTCAAGCTGTCTTCCGACTTAAGTCAGCAGATCTTTTCGACCAAGTTTGGCACCGCCAACAATACCATTAACCTAGTCCCCACCGCCTTTAATGTGGACGACTGCCTCAACATCCTGCTATCAGGATGGGGTGGGAATGTCAACGGAGGGCTACAAGGAGGCAATACGAATGGATTGCCCGTGACCAATGATGCCGTGCAGTCCACCACCGATGGCAGTGATTTTTATTTTTTGGTGCTGAAACAAAATGCAAGCAGCGCGTTGTATGCCACTTTCTTTGGCGGCACGTCTTCTGAACATGTGGACGGCGGAACCTCCCGTTTTGCCTCGGATGGCAGTATTTATCAAGCTGTATGCGCCGCCTGTAGCAACGGTACCTTCCCAACTACCCCCGGGGTCATCGGACCTAACCGCATGAGCAGCAATTGCAACTTAGGGGTCATCAAGATTGACTTTGAGACGTCCGTGACCGCAGAAGCAAGTATTGACTATGACGCCGACGTTGACACAATTTGTGACAATTTGAGGGTAACCTTTTCGAATAACTCCAAAAATGCTAATCTCTTCTTTTGGGACTTTGGCAATGGGCAAACGTCCAATGCCAAAGATCCAACCATCATCTTTAGCAAGGGCGTATGGACGATCAAGCTGGTAGCTATTGATACCGTATGTGACATATCGGACAGCACCACCCTTCAAATTACCCATGACCAAGGTCTCTTTCCTACTGCCGACTTTACGGTAGATTATTTTGCTTGTGACCGGAATTTTGACGTCCATGTCGTGAACAAAAGTACTGACAGCCAGGTACATGAATGGCGCTTTGGCAACACCTCCTTATTTGGAGACACGTTAACTTTTTCTTATGCAAATCCAGGACCCCACAGCATTCGCTTGATCGCCTATGATACCACCTGCGGCACCAGTGACACCACCTTTCAAGTGGTGCAATTTGATCAGGATTGGTCCGGTCCAGAAGTGCGTGTGGCTCCGGATTCTTGCAAGGATGGCCGGGTGCGCGTCAATGTGACGTATGGGGTCGACACAGTGGGCTATATCTACCAATGGACTTTTCACAACGGCGTACAAGACACGGGGCGCGTATCTACCTATCGCCTTCCCGCTAGCGGTACGTACAATGTCCATCTGGACCTAATTGACACCCTCTGCAATGCTGTCTATGGTTATGACTTTACGTCTGCCGTGACCCGCATGGATCAGCGTTTATGGATTCCCAATGCCTTCACGCCCAATGGGGATGGTAAAAATGAATTTCTGCGCATAGCCGGCAATGACTGTTTTCCTGGCGATCACTTTGTCATCCTGAATTCCTATGGCAATGTAGTTTTTGAAACGGATGATCCGTTCAAAACGTTTTGGGACGGCACCATCGACGGCAAGCCAGCCCAACAAGACACCTATGTGTACCGCTTTGAAACCGAAGACGGCGATGTCTTTGGCTATGTGAGTTTACTTTATTAGCAGAAAAGGAGACGGGCGATTTAGACCTGTGCTACAATGTCCTGAAGGATCTTCACAAATTGATCCACTTCGTCTTTGGTGCTATAGCGCGAAAAAGATATCCGCGTGCCACCGGGGGACCCAAGACCATTCAAGACATGCGAGCCTCCCACTGCCCCACTGCTGCAAGCAGAACCACCCGAGCACTGCACCCCATTGATATCCAACTGAAAATTGAGCATACCGCCTTCATGTAAGGTAGGGTGGTAAAAATTCAAGACCGTATAAAGACTTTTCTCCATGTCCCCTGACATTCCATTGAACTGTACCCCAGGAAAGGCGGATTGCAATACCGCGATCGCATGCGCCTTGACCTCTTTGACGGCTTGGATATCTGATTCCATTTCATCAACACAATGGTTGAATGCCGCACCCAATCCCGCTATGCCCACTACATTTTCTGTGCCGGCACGGTGACCACGCTCTTGCGCACCTCCTTGGATAAAGGGCTGTGTAGTTGTCCCTTGACGTACATAAGCAAAGCCCACGCCTTTAGGGCCATGGAATTTATGCCCACTGCATGCCGCAAAATGTACTTTGATGGCTTTGAAGTCGAGTGGCAAATGTGCCATGGTCTGAACGGTATCGCTGTGCAAATAGGAGCCCGTCGCCTCGCAAATACGGCTCAACGCTGTTAAGTCAACCAAATTGCCAATCTCATTGTTGGCATGCATCAAGGACACCATGGCGACCTCACCCGATGCCTGATGACGTTCTAGGTGGTTTTGCAATCCAGCCAAGTCATGCACCCCCTGCGCATCATGGGGGATGTAATGCACTTGGACGTCATGGTTCTTTTCAATGTACTCCGCAAAATGCTTGACGGCATGGTGCTCGAGCGCAGAGGTGTACAAATGTTGAATACCAAAATCCCGGATCCCCGTGAGCAACGCCCAGTTGTCTGCTTCTGTTCCGCCGGCAGTAAAAATAATCTCCGCTGGCAAGCAATTTAGACGCTGGGCAATGCCCTTTCGAACGGTCTCTACAATCGCCTTGGCCTTTCTTCCTTCTGCATGGGTACTGCTGGGATTGCCAAATACGTCCATGGCCTCAACCATAGCGGCTTTGGCTTCTGCAGATATAGGCGTGGTCGCGGCGTTATCGAAGTAAATACTCATAGCGAAAAGGTTGTGCGGTGGTAAAGGTAATGGTATCTCTATTTTTGATTACCCTCCAAAATTTTCCAACTTTTTGATAAAGGTGGCAGCCAAGGCATCTGCCTCAGCTTGGCTAGGCGCTTCGGTATAAATACGCACAATGGGCTCGGTATTGGATTTACGAAGGTGTACCCACGTGGTGTCAAAATCAATCTTCACGCCATCGATCACAGAAGGCGCTTGCGCCGCATATTCGGCTGCGATAGAGGCCAACAAGCCGTCGACATCCAAGGTGGCGGAAAGCGAGGCCTTTTCCTTGGCCATGAAATAGTCTGGATAGGAGGCCCGCAAAGCGGAAGCTTTCATTTTTTTCTGCGCCAAATGGGTCAAGAACAGGGCAATGCCCACCAAGGAGTCTCTCCCGTAATGTAATTCGGGATAGATGATGCCCCCGTTGCCTTCTCCGCCAATCACGGCGTCTTTCGCTTTCATTTCCGTCACCACATGCACTTCGCCTACGGCACTTGCACTGTAGGTAGATCCATGTCTGGCAGCCACATCGCGCAAGGCACGCGAAGAGCTCAAGTTGCTCACACAGTGCCCTGGGCGCTTGGCTAA
>LICG01000023.1 GCA_001438205.1 Cryomorphaceae bacterium BACL7 MAG-120322-bin74 | reverse complement strand
GATCTTCTCTCTTAGGCCAAGAATTCAACGTATCGCATTAGCCGGGGGGATCTTTTTTCTCCTTAGTACGGCCCATCTCTTTACGCCCGGACAATTCATGGATGGTGCTACCTATGCTGCCATTGCACGAAATCTAGCCTTAGATCCAGGGTCCGCCTTTACGCTGTTTTATAGCCCTAGCTTGTATCCAAATTTTATAGAGCACCCCCCTTTGCACTTTTGGCTGCAAGCATTTTTCTTCCATGTATGTGGCGACCATTGGTGGACCGAAGATGTATATGGCGCCATCTTCTGGATGATCACCGCATTAGGCATCGACCGCCTGGGTCGTTGGTCGGGCTTATCAAAAAGAGCACTCCAATGGGCGCTGATCTTGTGGACCGCTATACCTATCGTTGCCTGGACCTTTGGCAACAACCTCCTCGAAATTACCCTGAGCGCTTTCACCGTTTGGTCTGCCGCAACTATGATCTATGGCATGCGAAGAGGGAAGTACATCTATTTGCCCCTAGGTGGGTTATGGATCGCCGCAGCCTTTTTTACCAAAGGACCTGTAGGGTTATTCCCCTTGGCTATTCCGTTCTTTTGGCATCTCACGGGCAATGCACCTAACTCTACTTGGAAGCGAAACGTCATCGACAGCTTGCTCGTCCTATTGGGGCTTGTCATCCCCCTTGGCCTCAGTCTTCTCTATGCCCCAAGTGCCCAATACTTAGAAGCCTATTGGCAAAAACAGATTATCCACTCGCTCACATCCGTAGTCACGGTCGAGTCACGATGGTATTTGCCCGCCAATTTTATGATGCAACTCATCCTTCCTGCCATTATCGCCCTAGGCGTTCGGAAGTTTCGGCCTATTGCGGAAGGCCGCCGGGCCCTCTCTCCAAGAACCTTGGCCTTTGCTTTTATTGCCTTGAGCGCCGTTCTGCCTATGATGATATCATGGAAGCAACGTGACTTTTATGCCGTCCCCGCGTATCCTTTTGCCGCTATGGCTTTAGCCTTTGTGCTTGATGGCCATAAAACGGCTGGCAAAGCCTTGCATCCGCGCATTTTATGGCAGTGGACGATAGGATTATGGCTATTTGGATTGGCTTTGCGCTCTTTACCTGAGGTCCATACCAGCAGAGATTTCACCCTACGAAAGTCCATTTTTCAGGTAGCAAAAATGCACCGAGGGGAAACTTTTCATGTCTCCGATAGCCTATACCAAGATTGGAATGTTCACGCCCAATGTGCGCGGGTAGGACAGATCTATTTATCCGAACAGAAAGGTGATAAAGACCATGATTTTTGGGAACTCCATCTTGTCCAAGACCGGGTACAGGTGCGTAAACCCTACTACAGGTAGTGATGCGAGGGCAGAGGGCCTAAAGTGACATTCCGCCCCCTCAGGACATACGATCCGAAAGCACTTTATAGGTCGGATCTTCGTCCAGATTCACGTCAATGACCGCTGCCGCATTTTGCAATAAAACCTGACAATCAGGACTAACATGACGGAGGGTCAATCGCTTCCCCTGTTGAGAATAACGATCTGTCAATTTATGCAATGCCTCAATGGCTGACATATCGGCTACGCGACTTTCTCTAAAATCCAGGATGACCTCCTTCGGGTCTTGGTCTACTGTGAATTTCTCTTGAAAAGCGGAAATAGAACCGAAAAACAATGGGCCAAAAAGGGCATAGTGTTTTACTCCTTGCTCATCCACATGCTTTCTCGCACGAATTCTGGTCGCATTATCCCACGCAAAGGCGAGAGCCGAAATCAACACCCCCACCAATACAGCTAACGCCAGATTATGCATAAAGATGGTAATCAGGGTGACCAAAACCATCACGGCAGTATCTGTTTTTGGCATGGTCTTAAACGTGCGCAAGCTGGCCCATTCAAAAGTACCCATAGCCACCATAATCATGACACCGGTGAGCGCCGCCATGGGCAAGCGCTCAATCCAGGCGGAACCCATCATAATAAAAAGCAACAAAAGCAGGGAAGCCGCAATGCCAGACAATCTTGCTCGGGCACCAGAAGAAATATTGATTAAGCTTTGACCAATCATAGCGCATCCTCCCATGCCAGAAAAAACACCCGAAACCATATTTGCCACTCCTTGCGCCATCGCTTCTTTGTTACTGCGTCCACGCGTTTGGGTAATCTCATCTATGATGTTAAGTGTCAAAAGACTTTCAATTAGGCCCACCCCAGCCACAATGGCCGCATAGGGAAATACAATGCCCAAAGTTTCCCATACCCATGGAATGTTTGGGAGATGGAAAGGGGGGAATCCTCCCTTAATAGACGCCATGTCTCCCACCGTTTTGGTATCAATATTCAAGAAAGTCACCAGGGCAAACAACGTTAAGATAGCCACCAAGGAGGCTGGAACCGCTTTACTTACACGTGGCCAGAAATAGATGATGGCCATGGTACAGGCAACAAGGCCGAGCATAACCCAAAGCGAATGACCCACTAACCAAGCGCCCGTTCCATCTTGAAACTGATTTAGCTGAGCCATAAATATGACGACGGCCAATCCATTGACAAAGCCATAAATTACAGGCTGGGGAACCAACCGTATCCATTTACCCAAACGAAAAACACCCGCCATTACTTGAAGGAAACCCGCCAAGACCACCGCGGCAAAAACATACTCAACGCCATGAGACTTTGCCAAGGTCACGAGGACAATCGCTATGGCGCCCGTTGCCCCCGAAATCATCCCTGGACGCCCACCCAGGACAGAGGTAACTAAGCCCATAACAAAGGCTGCATACAGCCCGGTTAAGGGAGAAAGGCCCGCCATCAAGGCAAAAGCCACCGCTTCAGGCACCAGGGCAAGCGCAACGGTAAGCCCTGAAAGCAATTCTAAACGATGGTCGACTGTTTGACGGAAGTCAAACAGCTTCAATGAAGGCAAAATAGACATAGGAATGTTGTGAAATGAAGCGGCAAAAGTACCGCTTTGCCTTTTATCCGACTCCCTCCATCGTGCGCAGCCGAAGAAGGGAGATTGCATCTAGCGCCGTAGGCGCCGGGGTGCGTTCCCTTGGTGGGAGTGTTTCAGCTACATCAGCGACCGCAGCGCGCGTTGACGCGGCTTCTTTTTTAGGCCCCTGGCTCACTTGAACGAATTCGATCGCCAAAGGCCTAAAAAAAAAGCGCCCCCAAAAAGGGGGCGCGGTTGCTTGATTTCGCTGGCGGAAGAAGAGGGATTCGAACCCCCGGACCTGTTACAGTCAATAGTTTTCAAGACTACCGCAATCGACCACTCTGCCATTCTTCCGCGGCAAAAGTACGTAACTTCGCCATCATGCGCCGAATGCTCTTTCTAGGTTTTTTATTGCCTAGCCTAAATCTTTTCGCTCAGGGGGTCAAAATAGGGGCTGATGTCCACCCCTATTGGTCACCAGAAGTCGGTCATTATCTGGAAATTACCTACAGTATTGAACCACAATCCTTGTACACAACTTGGGGGCAGGAATCTGACCCTGTCGTCACCACTTTGGCCCTTCTTCAGCAAGGTGAGAAGGTAATTGGCGCTGAAAAACTCGCTATTTCATGTCCTTCCCAAAATATAAAAGCGGAAAAGTTATTTCCCATCGTGCAATCCACCTTCCTTCCCGCGGACACAGGCCAACTCCAACTCACTGTCTTATATGGTGTCGGAACTGAACTCACAGACACCCTTTACGGCAGCTTTTATATTAGTCCCATTGACCGTACTAGCATGTCGCCGCTGGCCTGGCAAGAACCTCAAGGGAAATACCTAGGGCCTCGAGCACAGTTTGGTCAAGCTGTCTATGCCAATGACAGCGATAAGGTGCATTTTTACACCCAGGCCTATAAGTTGCCCTCTGGTCAGAAGACCTTTTTTACCTACGAGATTTACTCTTTGGATACAGACCGCCCTATGGAAGGATATGGGGGCGTCATACGTATTCAATCCAAGGAAACAGTACAACCCATACACGGGGGAGTTCTTATCTCTGAACTACCTACCGGCAACTATGAATTGCGCTGTGTGTTGAATATCCAGAACATGGATCGCCATCTTTATCCTGAGCAACGGATTAAATTTTATCGGGTCAACCCTTCTGAATTGGCTCGCTGGAACACTTCCACCCCGGTAGATCCCAGGTGGATGGGCTTACTGGATCATGGGGACTCTCTTCGGCATTGGGTTAATGGCATGTATCCCATTGCCTCCATTGCAGAAAGGCAACAAATTGAACGCTTTGGACCGCAGACCAGCGACACAGCTATTTGGCGATTTACGCAAAGATTCTGGGAAACCCGCCACCCAACTGATGCATTAGCGCAATGCACCCTCTTCCAAAATTTATTGCGCCGTGTAGATGCCCAATACAGTAGTCGTGCTGTTCCAGGTTATGCCACAGACCGTGGCCGTGTATTTCTTCAATACGGTGCGCCGACCTTGACGGAAAAACGTCCCTTTGAAACCGATGGCTATCCCTACGAAATTTGGCAGTACAACTTGCTGGATGTTCCGAATGCGCCCTATCAAATCAATAAGATTTTTGTTTTTGTTAATTACGCCGTTGCAGGGCGCAACTATGAGCTATTGCATTCGAATGCCATAGGAGAAATCAACAATACGCGTTGGAAGATCGCACTGCAAAAACGCTCCTATATCACGGAAGACATCGACGATACCGGTCAAACCGGATCGGATAAATTTGGTAGCAGAATCTACAATAACATCATTCCCGGAGGAGGATGAAGACCGCGGTTGTCATTTTAAATTGGAACGGTCAAAAATGGCTTGAAAAATTTCTCCCAACCGTCATAGCCAATAGCTCCGACGCCCTTGTTGTCGTTGCGGACAATGGCAGTTCAGATCATTCTGCCGACTGGACACAAACGCATCACCCAAAGGTTCATTGGATTTCCATGCCCTCAAACCAGGGGTATGCGGGAGGGTACAATAGGGCTTTGTCCATCTTACACGCAGAACAGCCCGGCTTGGCCTATGCTGTGCTCATGAACTCTGACATTGAGCCTTCCCCCGGCTGGCTTGAACCACTTGAGACTTTTATGGATGCGCACCCAACAGCGGGCGCAATTCAGCCCAAATTATTGGACTATCAAAACCGTCAGCATTTTGAGTACGCCGGGGCCATGGGCGGCATGCTTGACTATTGGGGCTACCCTTTTGCAATAGGACGCATTTTTGACCATTGTGAACAAGATCATGGTCAATATGACCAACCCGCTTACCCCGAAGTGTTTTGGGCCTCTGGCGCTTGCTTAATGGTGCGCTGGGTAGCCTTTGACCATGTGAAGGGGCTCGACACTCGACTTTTTGCCCACATGGAAGAAGTTGACCTTTGTTGGCGGATGTGGCGCGCAGGCTATACCGTGCACGCATGCACCCAAAGCCAAGTTTTTCACGTTGGGGGTGGAACGCTTGGGGCTTTGTCCCCACAGAAAACCTTTTTGAATTTTCGAAATAGTTTGCTGGTCGCGGTTAAAAACCTGCCCGCGCTCGCCGCTATACGTATTGTCGCAGCCCGCTTATTTTTGGATGGTCTTGCTGGACTTCTTTTTCTATGGCGTGGCCAAGGGAAGCATTGCTGGGCCATTGTCCGTGCACATGGTCAATTTTACCGCCAAATGGCTGCCTTTGCTTTTTTCCCACAGGAGCATCCCAAAGGCTGGCCCGCTAAGGGGCTTTACCGCGGATCTATTGTGTGGGATTATTATGCCCGAAACAAAAAAACTACCTCGAAACGTTAAAGGTTTTTGGGGTGGTAGCGCAGGACTGTATCCCGCAGCTGTTGTTGTTCTAAATGGGTATAAATTTCTGTAGTCGTGATGCTCTCGTGTCCTAGTAACATTTGAATTATCCGAATATCCGCACCGCGTTGAATAAGATGCGTGGCAAACGTGTGACGAAGCGTGTGCGGTCCAATGGTTTTATCAATACCGGCCAGCTGAGCAAGCACCCGCAATCGCTTAAACACCCAGACACGACTTAAAGGCTTGCCCCGTTGATTTAAAAAAACAAAACCTTCTGCCCCTTTTTGGATGGGCACGTGTACACGCACCTCATCACGATAACGACATACACTCTTCATAGCAGATGCATACATGGGGACTATCCGCTCCTTATTGCCTTTACCAACAACTCGTATGAGCAAATCCGCCTCAAATACATCTTCCATTTTTAAATCCACCAACTCTGACACCCTCAGCCCACAGGCATAGAGCACTTCTAGCATGGCTAAGTCGCGCTCCCCTTGCGAGTGGCTTCTATCAATGGCCTGAATCAAGGCATCAACCTCTTCAACCGTCAGATACACCGGTAACTTTCGTCCCAAACTTGGACTTTCTATCCCCTCCATAGGGCTTTTCTCCACCACATTTTCCTCCAAAAGAAAAAGATAAAATGCCCGCATGCTGCTTTGCATGCGCATTTGTGTTCGGGGGGATTTCCCTTGTTTTGCTTGATGTTGTAAAAACGCACGAAGGTCTTCTTGCATCAGGGAAACGGGGCGTTTATCGATTTCTTCCGCCCATATTTGTAGCTGAGATAGATCACTTTTATACGCTTGAAGGGTGTTAGCGCTTAAGCCCCTTTCTAGGCGGAGATAGGTAAGAAACTGCCGATGGGCGAGTGTCCAGTTCATGGAATGTCAGCGGCTTCAACCAAAAGCGCCTCCATCGCAAAACGGTAACCCAGCCAACCCATTCCACTAATCGTTCCCTTTGTGAAGGGTGCCAGTAAAGAAACGCGGCGAAAAGCCTCACGCGCATACGTATGGCTCAGATGTACTTCTACTACTTTGGCCCGCAAGCCTGCGACTGCATCACGAAGCGGTATAGAACTGTGGGTCCATGCACCAGGATTGATGACCACGCCCGCATCCTCCCCGTCAACCGCCTGAAGGAAGCGAATGAGCGCATCCTCATCATTGAATTGTACTGCCTCAACGCTGGACGCTGGCCAGCTATTTGCCATCCAGCTTTCCCAAAGGGTCAATTGGTCTGCAAGCGTTTGATGGCCATATATAGCGGGCTGCCGGTGTCCCAGCTGATCCAAGTTTATGCCATGTACGATGTAGACTTTCATAGGTCAAAGGTAACGCAGCCGCTTTAGCCGCGGACTCTGTGACTCCCTCCACCAAAGAAAGCCTCTAAGAACCCGATTCCGTAACCCAACATCATCACAACCGTACTGGCCACAGCAAAGGCGCCAATTTTTGCCGAACGGTACTGCAATCCTGCTAAGAGGAAGGGAAACAGGAAGTAGGCGATAAAGACAACCAAAAGAGGCCAGTTCAACACAGCGGCTAAGAGGATGGCGACCACGGTGCCGAGCAAAAGAAAAACAGGAAAGAGATGCGTTATTTTCAGTTGACCGGGGTGGCGTTGTGCCAATGCCCATCGCGCGCCGCCAAAGCGACGCACTTGATGAAAAAACTGCTTTAAGGTGGACCGGCGCTTGTGCCACACCACGGCTGTTGGAATGAAACCCACACGATAGCCCGCATGATGAATTCGGATACTCAAGTCTACATCTTCGCCTGTTTTAAAATGCACATCATACCCACCAACGGCAAAAAATACTTCACGCTTCATCCCCATATTGAAGCCTCGGGGGTAATAGGTAGTCGTGCTTTTTTTTCCACCGCGTATGCCTCCGGTCGTCCAAAGACTCGTCATGCTAAAGCTGATCGCCTTTTGCAAAGGGCTGAAGTCTGAAGGTGCATCATCAGGCCCACCAAAGGCATCCCAGTCTGCCGCCTGAAGGCCTTTTTCTATCTGGGTTAGGTACGTGGACGGCAATAGACAATCCGAGTCCAAAAAGAGCAATATTGTACCGTTAGCCTGCTTTGCAGCCCAATTGCGCGCTTCAGAAACAGGCAAGCCCTCCTCATGTAAAAAACGGACCGCAACAGACGTTTCTTTTTGTAACGCCTCTACTAGGGGACGCAAGGCATCTCTGGGTGTGCCGTCAGAAAGAATGATTTCAAAGGCAGTGGGATCGAAGGCCAATGCAGTAGCCGAACGAACAAATTCCGACACCTCATCGGGCCGACCATAGGTTGGGGCAATGAGACTGAATTTCACAGGAAATTAGGCCGCTGGATTGATGTGCTCTCCGACGGAATATTTTGGCTTCTTGCTTGATTGGCGAACCATGAGCTCTGCCAGTAAACCCGTCACAAAAAGTTGTGTACCCAATATCATGGTCGTCAAAAAGATAAAAAACCATGGGTCTTCGGTTAACAGGCCTGGACGTAGACCCTCCGTTAAACGGTATAATTTAAGGATCCCCATAGCGGCAAGTGCCACCCCTGAAAATACGAACATGAGGATACCCAAAGTGCCGAAGAAGTGCATAGGGCGGCGCTGAAAGCGACCCACCATCGCCAAGGTGATCAAATCTAAAAGACCGTTGACAAAACGGTTCATGCCAAACTTCGTTGTTCCGTACTTTCTCGCTTGGTGCTGCACTACTTGCTCCCCAATATTGGCAAAGCCGGCCATCTTGGCCAACACCGGTACGTATCGATGCATTTCTCCCTGGACTTCTACTGCCTGCGCTA
Organism: Cryomorphaceae bacterium BACL7 MAG-120322-bin74; assembly: GCA_001438205.1. Taxonomy (GTDB): domain Bacteria; phylum Bacteroidota; class Bacteroidia; order Flavobacteriales; family Schleiferiaceae; genus TMED14. The sequence continues at coordinate 14,726 of LICG01000023.1, read as the reverse complement.
CCTCAAGACGGTAGGCCTTTAAGCCACAGTTGAAATCGTGCAAGTAAATACCCGACATTTTTCTTGCAGCCCAATTGAAAAGCTTGGTAGGCAAGGTCTTGGTCCATGGGTCAAACCGTTTCTTCTTCCAACCACTGATCAGATCAAAGCCTTCTTCTCGAATCCCCCGCATCAAGGCTGGAATCTCTTCTGGTGAATCTTGCAAATCTGCATCCATGGTGATCACCACGCTGCCTTGCGCTTGTTGAAAGCCAATATACAGGGCTGCAGACTTACCATGGTTGCGGCGAAAACGGGTTCCACGTACTGTAGGAAAAGTGTTAGCCAACTCCGCAATCACTTTCCATGAAGTGTCTGTTGAGCCATCATTCATGTAGAGAATTTCGTACGTGATGTTCTCTGCCTTACAGACACGGTCAATCCATGCTGTTAGCTCAGGAAGGGATTCCGCTTCATTAAAAAGCGGAATAACGACGGATAGATCTAATGGGGTATTATTCAAACTCAGGTCTGTTTTTTTTCATCACCGCGCCCACGACTAATCCAATGACCGCAAAGAAGGCTATACCCATCCCCGCTCCTTTGAGCTGACCGGTAAAGCTTTTTGTCGCCATTGCCTGCTTCATGATCTTTTCTTCCAGCTCATCGTTGGTCGTAACCCCCATGAATTTCTTCACACCTTGAAGTTGCTCTTCGGGCATCTCCAACATCATGTCTACTTGACGCGCTCCATTGCGCGTGGCTAGATCTGCATCCACCACATTGTAGAAAAAGAGATTGAATGCGAGACCCAATACAGAGGCCATCATAAATGGAAGCATAAAAGCGGAGAATGCCTCACGGAAAGTAGCATACCCTCCATTTTCTTTTTTATACTGGGTGACACCCACAATAAAAATGACCAATGTCACGAGTAAAACGAGGGTACCTCCCCATTTCGAGGTGAAGAGGGTTTCATCCACGATGTACACGCCTAAAACATACAGGATCGATAGGACGGTACTCACGATGCCGAATTGGACGGCGATTTTCTTTAAGAGGGGGGGCATAACGGTGTCTTAATCTTTATTTAACTGAAACAAACTTACGGATTTGGATTTCTCCTTCATGGTTTCGCTGGACAACCGCGGCTTCTGGTAACTCAATAGGCCAGGTATAGCTCAATTCGGTGGGGATCGACACCGAATGAAGCCATCTTCCATCCATACTCAGTAATGTAATATCATCCCCTTTAGACACCCCGTCCAAATGCAACCCATCCGCGTCTTTCCAAATAGAAAACACAGGGGGTAGTGCTTCTTCAGGCGTTGATATTGTGGCTACACTCTCGATTGGAATAGTGACCGTTCCAAAATTGGGGTGGGAGGTTTGGAAGGTGAGACTCTCCCCTACATACGCCAGTCCACTATTGTAATCCACTTCAATCTCCACATATCCGCCGACGGGACAGGTGGTAGAACCCGACCAGTTAGACTCATCTGTGATGCTTGAAGTGGATAGCGTCACGTTAGAAAAAACCAATGGAATATTGCCATTATTCACCACAATGAGACGACGGGTACGTGTTCCTGGATTCAAAAGGTTGGTATAATGGCGAAGATGGAGGGTGTCTTCTGTTACATAAAAACTTGGATTCTGGGCCGCAGCAGTAGGTCCCACCAAGGTGGTCATCCGATCCAAAAACTGTGGATAATCTACATACGGATTGCGATTTGCCTGAAGGCCAAAAATCCCTTGATTCCGCAAGCGATCTAGGCTATCCGGCGGAAAAGCGGCATGCCAGGCTTTCAAAATAGACTCCTGTGGCGCATAAAAATTGGCATAATCTCCATAACGTGTGACAAAATAGAGCATCGCCCTAGCTGCATCACCCTTGTGCGCATCACGCGGTTCAAACACGCCGGACAATCTCTTGCTCCCACCTACGGACCACGCGGGCGTACCCGTAATCACCCCAAAAGGATTATTGCTTCGCTGCGTATTGGCTATTTCATCTGAAGGAAACAAATGATGGATATCGTTCTTCATTGGAGCCGCAGATGAAAACATACTCTGCGGAAAAGTATGCTCACAATTCATGTTGTTGGTAACCGCCCCTGCGCGTGTATTAAATGTGGCCGTTCGGCCTGTGTATACACATTCGACTATGCCCCCATGATTGTCCAAACTACCGTACATCTCATCTCGTGCACCGTTGTACGAAAGCGTGGTATGATTCGTTGTCAAAATACTGGTCAAGGCATTGCGGAGGGGTCCTTCTATAAGATTCTGAGTACCTGAATAATAACTCAAACTGTACACGCCATCCGCTTCAAATTTGACCCCGAATGCACCCATTTCGTGGGTCGTTTGAAACACAATAGGTAACAGATGTTCCACATTATGCACAGGCGTAAAACATACGGACACTAGGGAAGAATCTCCTGGACTCAGAGTCATTTGGCTCAATTGGATATCTAGCAACGTGTCCCCAAAAAATCCAGCCGTTCGAACGGCTTCAATTGTATACGATGCAGCGGTAGGATTGTATAGCCAGAAAATGGCTGAATCCCGCTGCAATTCAGTTACTGAGCCTCTACTCAAGAGATTTGTACTGGCGATTTGCGCTGCGCTTTCTAGGCATAGCATTCCCAAAATCAGGGCGAAAGCCCCGCGAAGTGTTTGTGTTGTTTTCATAGGCATACTAGTGTAAAGGTCGACTATCTTTGCACTCGGGCAAGGATCAAACAACCAGCTCCTGATGAATCCCCCAGGACGGAAACGTAGCAAGGGTAGTTGGTCGTAGCGGTGTGATTTGACTCCTTGCCTTTTTTTGTGGCTAAATGGAGTGTAAAACTATAATGCCATGATTTCTAGAACCTTATCGACAATGTCTTCCACACTAGGTTTAGAGAAGTAATCGCCATCACTTCCGTAAGCGGGTCGATGTGCTTTTGCACTGAGCGTACTGGGCATCGCATCTAGGTAACGGAATGCCCCTTGGTCCTCCACAATTTTTTGCAGCAAATAGGCAGAAGCTCCTCCATCGACATCTTCGTCAACAACCAATAATCGATTTGTTTTTGAGACCGATGCGGCACAGGTGTGCCCAAGGTCAAAAGGCAAGAGGGTTTGCACATCTAGAATCTCCACTTCGACATCCAACGCTGCTAATCGATCCGCCGCTTCTTGCACCATGCGGCACATGGAACCATATGTGACAAGGGTAATATCTGCTCCTTCACGCAACGGATCCACCTTCCCCAATGGGACGGTGAATTCGGCCAAGTTTGTAGGCAGGGACTCTTTGAGGCGATACCCATTCAGACATTCAATGACCAACGCAGGCTCATCGGCTTGCAATAAGGTGTTGTACATGCCCGCTGCTTGGGTCATGTTGCGCGGTACGCATACATACATGCCACGCAAAGCCCCGAGAATCAATCCCATGGGAGAGCCTGAATGCCAAATTCCTTCCAGACGATGACCTCTTGTCCGAACAATCAAAGGGGCTTTTTGCCCCCCTGCTGAACGCCAACGAACCGTTGCGCAATCATCACTCAAGATCTCTAAGGCATACAACAAGTAATCGAGGTATTGAATCTCTGCAATGGGCCTTAGGCCGCGCATGGCCATACCAATTCCCTGACCCGCAATGGTGGCTTCTCGAATCCCCGTATCAAAAACACGCGTTTCACCAAAGGCCTCTTGCATGCCCTCAAGTCCTTGATTTACATCGCCAATAGCCCCCACGTCCTCTCCGAAGATGAGCGTTTCGGGGTAGCGTTGAAACAATGCATGAAAATTGTCGCGCAACACCACACGTCCATCCACTTTAGCCGCATCAGGCGCAAAAACGGGTGGGACCACTGGGACCGCTAGGGCTGTACCGGAATGCAATTCACTGCTATAGGTAAGTGCTCCACGTTCTTTTTGTGTTTCTATCCACATTTGGACGGCCTGCACGTCCTTTCCAAGAGCAGCCGCCATCGTAGCAGCCTTTCTGACAGCTGCCAAAGAGTCACGCCACATGGCCGTTTTATCTGCCCGAAGTTGCGCTGCTTCCTGCTCATGCCCAAGCAAGTCCAGACAATCTGCGGCTTGCTCTCGGATGACAGAAAGGGGTTCTAAATAGGCGGCAAAAGCAGCCTTCATATCCTCGCGCGCTTGGTCATTTGCCGAGTTTTCCAAGTCAAGCAGTGTTTCTTCGGAAATCAATAAATGTTCTAATAAGAAGGCACGGAACTGCGTAATACAATCATATTCTACCTCCCACGCCAAACGCTCTGGGCCTTTATAGCGTTCATGTGATCCTGAAGTAGAGTGCCCTTGCGGCTGCGACATCTCCGTGACATGCAATAAGACGGGTACATTTTCATTTCGAGCAATGGCTTCTGCACGTTCAAAAGCCGCTACGAGCTCCGGGTAATCCCATCCTCGTGCAACGATGATCTCAAAGCCGGGCTCTTGCTCCTCCCCTTTTTTATTCACTTTGCGCTGAAAACCTGCCAAGGCCTTCGATATACTTTGTTTTAGTGTTTGGTGTTTGGCATGCACCGAAATACCATATTCATCATCCCAAACGCACATCACTAAGGGTAACTGCATGACCCCTGCGGCATTCATAGCTTCCCAGAAATGCCCTTCTGAGGCAGAGGCATTGCCAATGGTTCCCCAGGCAACTTCTTGGCCATTGCGACTGAAGGCATTGTCTATCCCTAACGCTTTGTAGACTTTGGAGGCTTGGGCCAGGCCCAATAGCCGGGGCATTTGTCCTCCTGTAGGCGATATGTCGGCAGAGACATTTTTTTGATCCACTAAAGGGAGCCATTCGCCATTTTCATCCAGTGAACGTGTGGCAAAATGACCATTCATTTGACGGCCACCCGAAGAGGGCTCACGCTCCAACGAGGTGTCCGCGTAAAGGGAAGCAAAGAACTGCTGAGGTGTGAGCGCACCAATCGCCATCATAAACGTCTGATCACGGTAATATCCGCTTCGAAAGTCCCCATCGCGGAAAACTTTTGCCCACGCAAGTTGCGCTACTTCCTTTCCATCGCCGAAAATGCCAAACTTGGCCTTCCCTGTCAAGACCTCTTTTCGGCCCAACAAACTACAAGCACGGCTCAAAACAGCCATGCGATAATCATCTTTCAGCGATTGGATAAAATCAGGATTGTGCATGTTTACAAAAATAGGGTGACCTTTGTTCACGAATCCCACCCTTAACCACAATTCTTCAGATGAAATTCTTTATCGACACGGCAAATCTGGCTGAAATTCAAGAAGCACAAGACATGGGCATCTTGGATGGCGTGACAACTAACCCATCCTTAATGGCCAAAGAGGGCATTTCTGGCACCGAAAATATAATGAATCACTACCGCGCCATTTGTGCCATCGTGGATGGCGACGTGAGTGCCGAAGTAATTTCGACCGATTTTGACGGCATGATCAAAGAAGGAGAGGCTTTAGCCGAGTTAGATCCCAAAATTGTCGTGAAAGTTCCTATGATTCTGGAGGGCGTCAAAGCCATTCGCTACTTTAGCGACAGGGGTATCAAGACGAACTGCACCCTGATCTTTTCCGCAGGCCAAGCGCTTGTGGCAGCCAAAGCCGGTGCCACCTATGTATCCCCCTTCATCGGCCGATTGGATGATATCTCTACCGACGGTATAGCCTTGATTGATTCTATCCGACTCATTTTTGACAACTACGGATATGAAACGGAAATCTTAGCTGCCTCTATTCGCCACCCGATGCATATTCTGCAATGCGCTGAAATTGGAGCGGATGTTATGACGGGGCCTCTCAGTGCCATCCATGCATTGTTAAAGCACCCATTAACGGACATCGGCTTAGAAAAATTCTTAGCGGACCACAAAAAGACCCACAGCTAAATCAAGGACGCCTCTTCCACTTCCCACTTGAGGTAAGCGGAAGAGGTCCTTCCTTACACTCTTTTGGACGCCTCCAAGCTGGAAAGGTTTGGAAGGCGTCTTTTAGTTTCCTCCGTTCTTCTTCTTGGAGCGGCACACTAAACCATACCAAAGCTTCTCCCCAAGCTTCGTGAGGGATGCAGCCAGCAAATCCCTCTGGATGATCTGGGTAAACAGAGGCTAACGCTGCTTCTATGGACGCTGGGAATATTTTTTTTCCTGCACTCAGGATGGCCCCATCCAATCGACCTAACCAGCGAAAGGACGTGGAACTATGCACGGCTACAGCATCTTCTGTTTGGAGTGAATGCACGCCCCTTTCTGGCGAATCAATGACCAAAGCCTCACCCAACTGCTCCACTTTTACTCCTGGAAGACAGGTGTAGTCCGTTGTTTCACCTAATCTTCTTAAGGCAATATGTGTGAGGGTTTCGGTCATGCCAAAACCGTGATAGAGCAAAACACCTGTGCCCCGAACTCGGCTTAACAATGCGCTTTCCTGCAACGCGGTTAGCGGGGCACCACCCAACAAGACGGTTTTAACCCTAGCGTATGCAGAAGATGTGAGGGCTATAGCTTGCTGCGGCACCACGGCTAAAAAGTCTAGGTTTCCTTCCCATTTAGGATCCCGGACAACGGGCAGAACTTGAAGATTCATTCCCAGCGCTAAAGCACGCCAAAGCATCAATCGGCCGGCTGTTCCTGCGACTTCCATGGCTAATGCTGTGCGCATGCCCGGTTGCAATCCAAAGGCAAGGGCAGTCGCTTGAATACTGGCCCATACATGGGTCCTTTGCACCACAAACGTCTTGGGTGCCCCCGTACTTCCACTCGTCTGCAAGATGAATTCTGGGGTATTTGCCTCCCAAAGCGCTGCGGCAGAAAGGACCGAATCCATCCTTTGCTGGTCACAATCAGGATGAAAGCTCAGCAAGGGATTCATGCCTCGTGCGTCCATAAAGCCCCCTCTTTGACGAAGGTTCTCGGAGGCAAGTTATTGGTGTAAAGACTCCCTGTTCCTAAGCCTTGATACCCCATTAAATGGGGCAATACTGCCGTCCATTGTGCAATAGCGGATAACCCAACGGACCCTTCTAAAGCACTCGTAATCCACCAACCAATACCGCGGAGCTCGGCACGTTGAATCCAATCTTCACAACTAGAGAAGCCACCCAGCAATGAAGGCTTGAGGACAATATAGGCTGGTCGTAGGGTATCCAGTAAACGGTCTCGGTCATCAGACTCGGTGAGCCCAATCAAACTTTCGTCCAATGCCGTTGGGACCGCTCCCTCCAGACAAACTTTTTGCAATCCCGCGTTATCGAGGGGAGAACAGGGCTGTTCTACACTGTGCAAACTCAATGGCGCAAGACTTTCCATGGCTGACAAGGCCCCTGCTATATCGAAGGCCCCATTGGCATCCACGCGCAATTCAAGGCTGGGCGGCGACAAGCGGCGGATATCGGTCAACACCGCTTTTTCAGCCGACCCATCCAAGGCGCCAATTTTCATTTTAAGACATTGGAAACCTTCCGTGAGCCTGGCTTCCATTTGATCACTGAGAAAGCATGGGTCCCCCATCCAGAGCAATCCATTGATGGCAATCGGCGCTTCTCCGTAGGCAAAAGCACTAGGAAAAAGGATCTTGCCCGTACCCCCATGAAAAGCATCCTTCCAGCTCAAACAGGCTTGTTCAAGGGCAAAAAAGATACTAGGCCATTGTTTCCAAGCCTGTGCAACTGCTCTGGGTATACCCGTTAGACACCAGGCTTTCCATTCTTCGGATTCCAAGGCCGATAAGTCCGCACACAGGCGCAAAAGCGCATCTTCATAACCCGGGCGATCATCAAGGGACAAACCAGGCAAGAGACCACATTCACCTTGCCCCGTGGCATCAAGAACCGAGACTTCAAGGAAGTAGCCTGGCTTCTGGGTCAAAACACCCCGGGAGGTTCCTGCGGGACGTTTGAATGTATAGGTATGTGCCCAATAGCGTGCCTTCATTACATCAAAACAAGGGTTTCGCACATTGGTTTGCATCGATCAACAGTCCGGCACCCAACAAGAGGGCAAACAGCACGGCCTGCAATGCGGTGGGTTTTAAAAGCGCGTCAAAGGCAGCAGGTGTTTTTGCCTTCCACATTCGATAAGTACTCTCCCCCAGCAATGGAAGGGTAGCAAGAAACAGAAAGCTCCTTGAGCAAGTTAAATCCGATTGTAAAAAGACATAGGCCGTTGCTGCTGTATATGCTTCGATGACCAACCCCGTTTGGTATACCCGGGCCATGGATAGCCCCATGCGCATGGCTACCGTGTGCTTGCCTGCCAAACGGTCCGTCTCTATGTCACGCATGTTGTTTAGGTTTAGCACCGAAGCAGCCAAAAAGCCAATCGCCAGCCCAGGTAATAAGACCAGAGGCTCCCAGACATGATGTTGCAGAAGGTAGGATCCCATCACCCCGACGGGTCCAAAAAAGGCTAAGACAAATACATCCCCCCAGCCACGGTATCCATAGGCCCATCCCATAGTATAGCCGCGTGCTGCAAGAATCGCTAGCACGCCTATTAGCCCGAAACTGATAGCCACCCACAAGGGCATACCTGCGGTGCCCATCCAGATGGTACCTACGGTAAACAAGATAGAGAGCAACGTCATGATGTTCACAGCCCGTTGCATGGAGGCCATCGTGAGCGCTCCGCTTGCTACGGCGCGTGCTTCAATGCCATCCTGACCCTGTCGGTGCGCATCCGCCCCCGTCAAACTATCCCCTAGATCATTGGCCAAATTGGACAAAAGTTGGTAACTGGTCGCAGTCAAAACCGTCAAAACGAAGATAATCCCATCAAAGGACCCATGGTCTGCCGCAATCAACGTTCCCAAAGCGATGCAGGCCAAGGCCAATGGCAACGTTCTAGGTCGAGCGGCATGCAGCCAAGGAAGCCATGCTGCCATCAAGGGAAAATCGGAAATTGACCAAAGTCAGGATCGCGCTTTTCTAAAAAGGCACGTTTGCCTTCTTGCGCTTCATCCATCATATAGTACATCAAGGTGGCGTCACCTGCAAACTCCATGAGGCCGCGTTGGCCATCTAATTCTGCATTTAATCCGCGTTTGATCATGCGCAAGGCCATGGGACTGCGCATGATCATCATTTCACACCATTCTATTGTGGTAGCCTCTAAGTCGGCAAGGGGCACAACTTTGTTGACCATCCCCATGTCTTCCGCTTCTTTTGCCGTGTATTGTTGGCATAGGAACCAAATCTCGCGCGCCTTCTTTTGGCCCACGTGTCGGGCTAAATAGTTGCTCCCGAATCCCGCATCAAAACTGCCCACCTTGGGCCCGGTTTGTCCAAAGCGTGCATTGTCTGAAGCAATGGTAAGGTCACATACCACATGGAGCACATGACCCCCGCCAATAGCATATCCATTCACCATGGCCACTACGGGCTTGGGAATTTCTCGAATGCGCTTATGAAGGTCCAAGACATTCAATCGCGGAATTCCATCTTCCCCAACATAGCCCCCCACTCCTTTCACGTTTTGATCACCGCCACTGCAGAATGCTTTTTCTCCAATACCCGTAAGAACCACCACCCGGATATCTGAACGCTCTCGACAAATGTCAAATGCTTCGATCATCTGAGTGCTGGTTTCAGGCCGAAAAGCATTGTACACCTCAGGCCGGTTAATGGTGATTTTTGCTATGCCTTGATAGAATTCAAAAAGAATGTCCGAATAGGTTTTAATGGGGGTCCAAGTAGCTGTTTTCATATCGGTAAAATTACGGCGCAAAGCGCTGTTTGTAGGCTTTTTCGCTGGCTTCAATTGGCGTAAATACTTCTAGAATGGTAGGGAGCTGAGCCTGGACAAAGTGTGCCCAAGCCGATTCCCATGATGCTTTATCGTGGGCACTACAATAGGCCATGCCATAATGCTGGGCCAGTAGTTCCGCATTTCGACGATGGTGCATGGCATATTGGTCGTCATGAATCTTTGAATCGATTGACCCTTCTAACCATCGGAAAATTTGACCTCCCCCATTGTTGAGGATGATGATTTTAAAACCTAGGGGCAAAGTTGCCTGCAACAACGCATTGCTGTCATAGAAAAAGGCCAATTCACCCGTAATGAGCCATGTAGGGCGCTTACTTATTATCGCGGCCCCAAGAGCGGTGGACGTACAGCCATCAATGCCACTTGCCCCGCGGTTGGCATAATGCCGTTGTTTCCCTTTCCACCCTCCATATGCCCAAGTATGAACGCCATAGCGAACCGCAGTGCTGTTTGCCCAGTGCACATCAAGATCCGCTGGCGCATGCTGAGCAATGGCTTCTTGCACCCACAAATCTGACCATGTCGAGGGCGTGTAGGCTGTCCGTTGACGCCAAATTCTTGCCCAATCATCTTCATAGGTAGGGGAAACACTGGCCAAGGTTTGTAGCCCTTCACAAGGGGACATTCTGGTCACTTCTTTAAGGCTTCCAAACATGTCAGGATCTGGCGATGATGGGCCAATATGCCAATGTGGCGTTCCTGCTAATATATTTTTTGACTGTTTGGCAATCCATGCTCCGCCAATAGTCACTACCGCATCAACCCTAGCTGCAGGGGCGTGTTCCCACGCGTCTTCTAACTGTATGGTCAAGTTTGAAGGTAGGTTGGCAAGGTGCTCTGCGGCAATGAGCCATCCTTTGGCCTTGAGCGTATCAACAGCGCGACGAATTGAACCCCAAGCTGGATTCCACTGGCCAATGACCAAGAGCGGCCGATGTGCTTCTTTGACCCACTCAGGGAAGACCATACAACCCTCTTGTGCTTTGGGCATGGTCAGCGTCCAAGACTTGGCGTAAGGAGGTAAATTCGGCAAGCCATACAGCGGCTCCACAAGTGGCACATTGATATGCACCGGGCCTTCTTGGATATGCTGAAGCGCAGACGATAACACAGCCCAATTCTCCGAAAGGGTTGCATCGGGATCCAACAAAGCCTTCCCCCGCAAATGGCCCTCAAAAATATTTTCTTGTCGAATACTCTGGCCGTGACCTTGGTCAATGAGCGCTTTGGGTCGATCTGCGGTGATGACCAATAAGGGGACTCTTTGGTAGAATGCCTCCGCAACGGCCGGCGCATAATTCAGGGCGGCGGTACCGCTCGTGCAAACAGCACAGGCCACACGTCCTGACGCAATCGCCGCACCCATCGCCATATGGCCAGCCACACGCTCATCCAGACTCGTTACTGAGGTAAAGCCTGCCAAATGGCCAGCCTCAAGCAAAGGGGCATTCCTACTGCCTGGAGAGGTCACCCAAAGCACCGGATCTAATGCGCGCACGGCATGCACCACAAGCGCAGCCAAAGATTGAAAAGTATTGGTCATTTATCCGAAGATAACACGCTCAAGTGTCTTTAGTTTTTGCTCGGTCTCTTCCCACTCTTCTTGCGGTTTGCTTTTGGCAGTTATACCTCCGCCCGCATAACAGAGCAGACCATCTTGACCCCATTCCAAACAGCGCAAATTAACGTAATACACGGCGCGTTGACCTGAATCCCAGCCAAAATAGCCTGCATAAAATTTGCGGTCATATCCTTCTCGTTGACGTATGAAGGTGGCTGCTTGAGCGCGAGGCAGTCCACCCACCGCAGGGGTTGGATGTAGAGCCTGCGCTACTTCGTTCGCGGATGATCCATTGCGTTCTCCATGAATGATAGAGCAAAGATGTTCGACAGGCCCCGCGTTCAGGACGTTGGGACCTTCTATCGTGAGATTTTTACATCCTAGTACGTGCAGCATGTGCGTAATATCACGGGTAACCACATGTTGTTCTTCTCTCTCTTTGGTTCCCCATGGACCCTGAATCCCCGCTACCCGGGTGCCCGCCAAACTCATGGTTTTGACAGAATTTTCTTGCATTTCAACCAAACATTCGGGTGTAGCGCCCATCCACAAACTCTGACCCGCACGATGCACCATGTAGACCGTCGCTTGTGGGTAATGAACGCAAAGCCGCTCATAGGTTGAGACCGGGTCAATGCCAGGGTCTGGATAGGCTTTACAACGCGAAAGGACCACTTTTTCTAAGGCCCCCTCATCGCACGCCTTAACCGCTTTTTCCACTAAAGCCTGATACGAGAAGGCATCATGAGAGCTTTGCACCGAAAGTATAGGGCGTTCAAGGCCCTTCAGGGCCTCTCGGGCAAGGGTGAGGGCCTCTTGACCCTCCACTTCGGCCCCAACAGAAAAACGTTCGGGCACACCAAAAAAAGGAGAAAAAACAAATGGGCCGATTGCTTCAGATGACAGCGGTAGGCATAAAATTGCATTGCCTGGCTCACGAATGAGCGCAAATGCCTTCATGGTCGTTCTTTTAAACTGCGCTCAATGATGGCGTTGGTCATTTTAACAAAAGAAATCAGGGCACCTTGATCATCGGTTACGCGTATCTCCAGCACATGCGATCGGCGGCCTTTGTGCAAAAAGCGCGCTGTGGCATGCACAAAACCATCTCGTGCAGAACGAAGATGGTTGGCGGCAATCTCTTGTCCTACGGCAACATAGGAATAAGGCTCCTCCATAAAAACCTGTGATGCGGCTGAGCCCACCGTTTCTGCCAAGGATACCGTGGCGCCACCATGAAGCAACCCTACTGGTTGTAAATGTTTGGTTGTTACCGGCATACGTGCAGTGAGCGAATCCTCTGTTATTCCGGTGTATTCTATGGAAAGTGTCTCCATCAAGGTGTTGGCACATCGTTCGTTCAAAATGGCCAGAATTTCCTCGTTTGTCATAGGGCAAAGATACGCGGAAGGACTACCTTTGAGGCTTACCTTCATTTGTACCGAAGTCATGATTGATATCACTTTACCGGACGGTTCAGTACGTTCGTACCCCGCAGGAACCTCCGCGATGGAGGTTGCCACCTCCATCTCACGCGGGCTTGCTCAAAATGCGCTAACAGCCAAATGGGAAGGAAGCTCCGTTGAGCTAAACGATCCTATACTCGCATCTGGCCGATTGGTCTTTTATACCTGGGACCAACCCGAGGGTAAAGCAGCGTTTTGGCACTCCAGCGCGCACGTTCTTGCTCAATCGATCTTGCATTTTTATCCCGATGCTTTATTGACCATTGGACCTTCCATTGACAGTGGTTTCTATTATGATGTAGATTTTCAAGGAGCTGCTTTTGGGGAAGGAGACTTCCAAAAAATCGAACAGCAAATGCTTGAATTTGCCCGCGAAAAGGCTGAATTCAGGTTGCGCCCTGTACCTAAGGCGGAAGCATTGGCCACCTATGCGAACAATCCCTTTAAAACGGAGTTGATCCAAAATCTTGAGGACGGCACCATCACCTTCTGCGACCATAGCAACTTTACAGACCTATGCCGCGGAGGCCACATCCCAAATACCGGGGCCATCAAAGCAGCCAAGGTCATGAGCATGGCGGGTGCCTATTGGCGCGGCAATGAAAACAATCCACAATTATCCCGCGTTTACGGTATTTCTTTCCCCAAGGCATCTATGCTACAAGAGCATTTGACTTTGCTTGAAGAGGCGAAAAAACGCGACCACCGTAAACTCGGCAAAGAATTAGAACTTTTTACCTTTTCAAAGCGCGTGGGGCAAGGGCTTCCTCTCTGGCTACCCAAAGGAGCTGCTCTCCGTGAGCGTTTAGAGCAGTTCCTCAAAAAAGCCCAAAAGAAAGCAGGATACCAAGGCGTTATTACCCCACACATCGGAAACAAGGAATTGTACGTCTGTTCAGGCCACTATGAGAAATACGGCAAAGACAGTTTTCAGCCTATTCTCACACCGGAAGAGGGAGAAGAGTACTTCTTGAAGCCCATGAACTGTCCGCACCATTGCGAAATCTATAAATCCTCACCCCGCTCTTATCGCGACTTGCCTTTGCGTTTTGCAGAATTTGGCACGGTCTACCGATATGAGCAGTCAGGCGAGCTGCATGGCTTGACCCGTGTGCGTGGATTTACCCAAGATGATGCCCACTTGTTCTGTACGCAGGATCAACTTCTGGAGGAGTTTAAGAAGGTCATTGACTTGGTGTTATACATCTTTAAAACGCTTGACTTTGAGCATTATACAGCCCAAATAAGCCTGCGTGACCCAGAGGATCCGGGCAAATACATCGGAGAAGTTGAAAATTGGGAGAAAGCAGAACAAGCCATCATACAAGCAGCAGCAGATAAAGGGCTTGATACGGTCATTGAATACGGCGAGGCGGCTTTTTATGGCCCCAAGTTGGACTTTATGGTCAAAGATGCGCTCGGACGCTCTTGGCAGCTCGGCACCGTGCAAGTAGACTATAATTTGCCGGAACGTTTTGAACTAGAATATAAGGGTGCAGACAATGAAATGCACCGCCCTGTGATGATTCACCGTGCGCCTTTTGGTTCAATGGAACGCTTTGTGGCGGTTTTATTGGAGCATTGTGCCGGAAACTTCCCACTTTGGCTCACGCCAGACCAAGTCATTATACTGCCAATATCAGAACGTTTTCACGACTATGCAAAACAGGTTGTCAGTCTGTTAGAAATGTCCGATATTCGCGCCCTCATTGACGATAGGAATGAGAAGATCGGAAGGAAGATCCGCGATGCGGAAGTCAAGAAGATTCCTTTCATGTTGATCGTGGGTGAGAAAGAAGTTGAAAGTGGCCAATTGTCGGTGCGCCGACACGGTCTAGGTGACCTCGGAACCTTTGACGTTAAAGGATTTAGCGACATGGTGAACGAAGAAATTGACAGCCGCCTAGCCGCTTTTTAACACATGTTTGAACAGTAACTAAAACG
>LICG01000022.1 GCA_001438205.1 Cryomorphaceae bacterium BACL7 MAG-120322-bin74 | reverse complement strand
CCGTCATGGGTCAGGACACCATCCCATGGATTTTCTTAGATGAAATCTTGGTATTGGATAAACCTACTTTTTCTGATGCAGAAGCCCGTTTAAACTATTTACGGCTGAAACGGCGTGTTTTGCGCGCATATCCCTATGCCAAAGGAATGGGTGAACGATTAGACACGCTGAATTTGCGTTTAGAAAAAGAACGAAATTATTTTCGTCGTAAGCGCTTAGTCAAGCAGTACCAAAAATATTTACAAGAAAAATTTGAGCCTGAATTGCACAAATTGACGGTATCGGAAGGTCAGATTTTATGCAAGTTGATTTACCGAGAAACGC
This sequence comes from Cryomorphaceae bacterium BACL7 MAG-120322-bin74, assembly GCA_001438205.1. Classification (GTDB taxonomy): domain Bacteria; phylum Bacteroidota; class Bacteroidia; order Flavobacteriales; family Schleiferiaceae; genus TMED14. Next base: position 24,312 of record LICG01000022.1, on the reverse strand, counting down.
ACTTAACCGTCTTTGAGGTCATTCGAACGTATCGCTCATGGATCCAAGCAGCTGCTTGGAGTGTGACGGCAAGCTGGTGGGATATTCAATTGAAAAAGAAGTACATACCAGCGGAAATAGAAGAAGATGCGCTCATTGAACGCATCCTGCAGCAAGCATTTTCTACTGGGCAGCTGAGTCCTAGGACGTACTTTTACTATCCGCATCAAAAAGCTCCATGAAATTCCAGCCCCAATCCCTCAACGGTACCACGCTCGCCCAGCGTACTCTTACATTGCGTAAAGCGTTTGCAGGGTCTATTCATTTAGAGGCTCTTCGTGCGGAAGTACTTCGGTCAAGGGCAGAGGCTTTTTCTAAGGAGAAACGCCATGTACTTGTGTCCGTATTGCGCAAGCAATATGGAGAATTGGGGCGGCATGAAGGGATTGCCAAGCAGCTTGACGCGTTAGAAGAGTCTCATGCCGTGACGATGACGTGTGGTCATCAGCTCATCCTAGGCGGAGGTCCGCTCTACGTGCATAGTAAAATTCGCGAAGTACTTGCGCTGAGTATTCAATGGTCCACACAAAAGAATAAGGTGGTCCCCATTTTTTGGATGGCCACCGAGGACCATGACGTTGAGGAGATACGACATATTGTTTTTGAAGGGAAGCAGTATAGTATGCCAAATCTTTTTGAAGGGCGAGCAACAGGCAGTATCCCCGCGGCAGCTGCGTTACCGATGATCAAAGAAATGGCGGACGACTGGTCCGGCCATGCGGGGGTTCTTTCCATGATCGACACTTTGGAGAAAGCGTACGGGGGAGGGGGGACTTTGTCTGATGCAACCAGGCGCCTCATGGCCGTTTGGCACCCAGACGTGCTCTGTCTTGATGCGGCAGATCCTGCATTAAAAGCCTTGGCTTCCCCCCTTTGGGAAGAGGAGGTACGGAGTCAGCGACTCCATAGGGCACAAGACCCTCGTCCATGGAAAGCGAAGGGCTGGACAGCGCCTGTGCCGACCCAAGAATCCTCTCTTTTTCATTTGAAAAAAGGACATCGGACAAGAATTGACGCGGAGGAAGAAGGATTTTGGCGCGCAGGGAAGGAACGTTGGTCTACAGACGCATTATGCCAACACATCGCACAGCACCCAGAGCAAATAAGCCCTAATGCACTTTTGCGCCCCCTATACCAAGAACATATTTTGCCCAATGTGCTCTATGCAGGAGGGGCAGGAGAGATGGAATATTGGCTACAATTAATTCCTTATTTGCACGAAACTACGTTGTCTCCCGTTAGAATGCATCTGCGTACTTCTTTCGAGTGGTGGCCAGAAAAATCATGGCGGAACTGGAATAAATTAGCTTCCTACCAATTGTCCTACCATGCATCCATTGAGGAAGTAAGAAACGCCTGGATCCAAGAAGAAGGGAGCCTACCTGAAGGCGCGCCGGCATCTACTGCGCTGCGCAAAGCAGTAGCGGACATATACGGCCAACAGGAGGGTTTGCAGAGATCCATAGAGGCTTGGGTGAAACGCACAGAGAGAGAAGAAGACCGGATGAAAGAAAGAATGCGTCGCGCCATTTTACGCAAACAGCAGGATCGGTGGCGCGCATTTTTGGCCGTGAAATCCACACAATTTCCTGGATCTGTAGAGAGTGGGGGTGTAGGCTCCATGCAGGAAAGGACCTGGACCGCATTAGATTTGGTCTTTCATTTTGGACGTCTCCCCTTTGAAGAAATGGAATCGGGCCTCACGGAACATCTGGATCTTCATCAGGACCTAGGCTTTAATTGGGTTTGGATGACGCCTTAACTGGGGGAAATTCTGTTGAAAAGAGGGCGCTATAGCTTCTGAAAGCCTAAGGGAAGGTCTTACCTTTGTCCTCGATGCAAGACGCTATTCTTATCCTTGATTTTGGTTCGCAATACACTCAGTTGATTGCCCGACGTGTTCGTGAGTTGCAGGTTTACTGCGAGATCCATCCATTCCATCATATCCCGGAGAATTGGGCTGATTTCAAAGCAGTTATTTTGAGCGGCTCACCCTATTCTACCCTAGAAGAAGGGGCACCAAATCCAGATCTATTGCCCATGCTAGGCAACATTCCACTGTTGGGTGTTTGCTATGGGGCACAATACCTCGCAAAAACGCGGGGCGGACGTGTGGCACGTTCTACGCACAGGGAATACGGAAGGGCAAACATGGCTGCAGTGTCAGATCATTCCATCTTATTGAAAGGTGTTCCTTTGGGAAGTTGTGTTTGGATGAGTCATGGTGATACGATTGTCGAACTCCCCGCCAATGCCGTGGTGGAAGGGTCTACCGCTGACGTTCATGTTGCGGCCTACCGCTTTGAGAATGAGGACACCTATGCGATCCAATTTCACCCCGAAGTGCATCATACCGAGCATGGCGTCCAGCTTTTAAAGAACTTTGTATACACGATTGCAGGTTGTGTGCCCTCATGGACCCCGGCTGCCTTTATAGAGAGTACCGTAGAGGCATTGCGTCAGCAAGTTGGAGCGGGTAAAGTTGTTTTAGGATTGAGTGGAGGTGTCGATAGCACCGTAGCTGCTATGCTTCTAAAAGAGGCTATTGGAGATAGGCTGTATTGCATTTTTGTCAACAACGGTTTGCTGCGTAAGGATGAATACACCTCCGTATTGGACCAGTATGCCGGACTTGGCCTCAATGTAAAGGGTGTTGATGCCACGGATGCCTTTTATACGGCACTTGAGGATCTAGAAGATCCAGAGGCCAAAAGAAAAGCTATTGGCCGCGTCTTTATTGACGTATTTGATCGTGAAGCCATGGCCATTTCAGGTGTGGAATTTTTGGGTCAAGGCACCATTTACCCTGATGTCATTGAGTCCGTCTCCGTGAATGGCCCGTCGGTCACCATTAAATCTCATCACAATGTGGGGGGCTTGCCCGACTACATGAAATTAAGTGTGGTGGAACCATTGCGTTCGCTGTTTAAGGATGAAGTCAGGCGTGTAGGAAAGTCACTAGGTCTTTCGCCAACACTGCTTGGCCGCCATCCTTTTCCAGGGCCTGGATTGGCTATTAGGATTCTGGGTGCCATCACCCAAGAACGAGTTAAAATACTTCAGGAGGTTGACCATATTTTCATTCAAGGACTCCGAGATGCGGGCCTTTATGATGAGGTTTGGCAAGCTGGGGCCATTTTGTTGCCCGTAAAGTCTGTCGGCGTAATGGGGGATGAACGAACCTATGAGCAGGTCGTTGCTTTGCGTGCAGTTCAGTCTACCGATGGAATGACAGCCGATTGGGTTCATTTGCCCTATGAATTCTTGGCACGTATTTCTAATGGTATCATCAACAATGTTCGAGGTGTAAACCGTGTGGTGTACGATATTAGCAGTAAACCTCCAGCAACGATCGAATGGGAATAATTCAACGTTGGTTTCTTTTAGCCCTCCTCTTTAGCATTGGACTAAAGGGACAAGTTGAACCTATACAAGATTCTTCCATAGCCTCAACACGTATTTGGGTTGTAGCGCTGCCTTTCAGCTTGGCACAGGACAGTGTTAAAATCCTGGGGGATGAGGCTTATGTGGCCCACAACAGAATGGCCACGCAATTTTATACCGGATTTAGAGCAGGCGTAGACTCACTGAACGAGGCAGGTGCACATATTGAACTTGTTTTGGTTGCACATGATGAATACAATGATACCTACCTCTGGCAAAGAAGTGGGGACGGGTCGGGTGATTTTCTACAAGCCTATGATGTCAGCAGCTTCATGCAAAAGTGTGAACAAATTGGGGCAGAAAAGATCATTGGTCCTTTCCGCGGTAGTTCCTCCGAGCGATTATCCGAAGAATCAACGACAATCCCTGTTATTAACCCTGTTTCGCGCACCATAGAAGTTGGTAACAGGCCTTGGCTTTGGGCTGCGGCATCAGAGAGAATGGCGGAGGTTCAGGTGCTTGGGCAGCGCGCCGCTGTAGCCAAATCACGTGCGCCACAATCACAAACCATCTTACTCCAAGATGCATCTGGATCAGATGAAGCATTTCTAGACGCATATGTTCAGGCAGGAGGGAAGTCGACGGACCTCATATTATTGGATCCAACGATCCCGGGCTTTTCTTTCACGTTATATCATGCCTCCTCAAATTTTATTCGTGTTGTGTCACTGAGTGAGAAGGTGCTAACGACAGCCAAGATTTTGAGTACTATGAGAGGTTTTGATGCGAAACGCGTTGAATTCTGGACCGTTGGACAATCCATCACAAGTTCTGCCTTAGACGCACAACTTCTGATGCGGCAGCCTGTTGTTTGGGCACAGGTAGAGCGCCTAGATTATATTCAGTTTAAAACACTTGATGCCCTGCTGTATGCCGAAGCTAAAACTACGCCGGGTCGTTGGGAGTGGCTGGGCCTCGATATGGCTTGGTTTGCCCATTATGCATTGGATCACAAGCCCCTTGCGTTTGAAGGTCCACGTCGAGTGTATCTATGGCATCATCCGGAAAAGGGAGGATATGTAAACCATGCAGCCCTTGTTTTTCGTTATGATCAAAAGGGAGGAATCCAACCTCAATGGACGCCTTCAGTCGATTATGCTGCGGATGAAATGATAGGATCAGAACCGATCTTAGAAGAAAATAAACGGTTGGGTGTACCGATTGACTCAACCATTCAAAAACCTCGTTAAATATGTCTACGCCACTAGCCCACCTTAAGCCAAAAGCAGTTTGGTCAGCCTTTGAAGAATTAAATGCGGTACCGCGACCATCTAAGCGTGAAGAAAAAATCCAAGCATTTGCGCAAGAGATAGGGACTTCATTAGGCCTCCCAACGGATACAGATGAAGTAGGGAACGTTCGTATCTTAAAATCCGCTAGCCCAGGAATGGAGGCTGCGCCTACCGTGGTGATTCAGGCGCATTTGGATATGGTCTGTCAAAAAAACGAAGGAACGGAACATGATTTTGACCACGATGGGATCAACATGTTTATTGACAATGGATGGGTAAAAGCGCATGGCACGACCCTTGGTGCCGATAATGGAATGGGGGTTGCGATAGCCATTGCCACGTTGCGCAGCACAGAAATGGTTCATCCCGCCTTAGAAGTGCTCTTTACCTCGGATGAAGAAACGGGAATGACAGGCGCATTAGGCTTGAAGGAAGGCTGGATTACCGGAAAATATTTGCTAAATATTGATACAGAAGACGATAATGAACTCACGATTGGATGTGCAGGCGGAATTGATGTGACGGCGGCGATGCCCACTTCCTACCGGCCTGCCCCCGTTCCCAATCCCCTTGCCTACAAGATTCTCATAAAAGGATTGACGGGAGGTCATTCTGGTATGGATATCCACTTGGGCCGAGGGAATGCGAATTTGCTCATGGGTCGATTATTACGGCAACTAGAATCTTCAGCCTGCGTTCTCATTCATAGTATGGAAGGAGGCAATTTGCGCAATGCGATTCCAAGAGAATGCAAAGCGACAGTTGTCATGGGCGAAGCGCATGCAACGCAGCTTGAAAACGAGTTTTCGGCTTATGTAGTGCAACTCAAGAAAGAATTCTCATCGACAGATCCAAATTTGGAGATCACCCTCCAAAAAATAGGAGCGCATGATGGTTTGGTTTTAGCTGCGGAGCAACAAGCGCAACTTCTCGCTGTGGTTGCAGGATGTCCTGCAGGTATACTCCGTATGAATCCTGAAGTAAATGGCTTGGTTCAGACCTCTAATAACTTGGCAAAAATTCACATTTCGCAAGTTGGGGCTGAGATTTTGTGTCTCACCAGAAGCAGCTCAGAGAGTGAAAAAATGGATGCCGCACAGCGTATAGCGTCCATATTAGGCTTGGCAGGTTTTACCACCACATTTGCTGGATCTTACCCTGGCTGGGAGCCTTCGCCGGGGGGGACATTGGCTTCATTAATGCGAAACACCTATCTGGATCTTTTTGAGGATGAGCCGCAAATCAATGCGTGTCACGCTGGATTAGAATGTGGAATCATCGGAGAGCGGTGTCCCGGAATGGAGATGATTTCCTTTGGTCCCAATATTCGCGGGGCGCATAGTCCAGATGAACGCGTAGAAATTGCTAGCGTTCAAAAATCATGGGATTATTATGTGGAAGTCCTTAAGAGATTGGCACAATTGAACCAATCATAAGTATTCATTGTTGAGGTAATTATGTTGGATATCCTGTTTGGTTTGCTTGCCTATTTGGGCATGGAGGGTGCCGCGTGGGCAGCACATAAATACCTTATGCATGGACGACTATGGTTCTTGCATGCGGACCACCACACAAAAGAGCCAGGTTTCTTTGAAAGGAATGACTACTTCTTTTTAATCTTCGCTATACCCAGTTGGTTGTGTATCATGTTGGGTATGATCTATGGTGTCACAGAAGTTGTCAGTGTGGGCTATGGGATTGCTGCGTATGGTTTGACCTATTTTTTGGTGCATGAGATCTTTATCCATCAACGCTTTCGGTTTTTTCAAAAAGTCAACAGCCCTTATTGGGAGGCGGTAAGAATGAAGCACAAAATGCACCATAAGACCCTATCAAAAGAAGGGGCAGAGCATTTTGGCTTACTTTGGGTGCCAAAGGAGTGGATACAAATACAACGCAAGAAGACCGAACATGGAGGCTAGATTGTACCTTATCCTAGATATCATCATCTTTCTTGGACCTCTCACAAGAGCTTTTGAACCGCGGATTCGATACATTGATCTATGGCCTCGACTTTTAGCGGCGACATTGGTCGTTATGGCCATCTTTCTCCCATGGGATATTGCCTTTACGCATCAAGGTATATGGGGGTTCACGCCAAAATATTTAATTCCATGGGATTTTATGGGTTTACCCCTGGAGGAGGTTCTGTTCTTTTTGGTCGTTCCCTGGGCGTGTTATTTTATTTATGAGGTACTCCAATTGTTCTTTTATTGGGATAGGACGTCACGACCCGTATATATGCTAACGATAGCTGCTGCGATAGGTTGCATTGCACTTGCTATGAAAAATGGACACCATGCCTATACCTTCTGGACTTTTCTCCTTTTAGGAGGCGGACTCGGTGTAGCGGGGATTTGGAGGCCGTATTGGCTGTCTGCTTTTTATCGTGCCTATGCGGTGTCTTTAATTCCCTTTTTTCTGGTGAATGGAATTCTCACTGGAAGCTACTTAGATGAACCTATCGTTTGGTATGCGGCTTCTGAAAATCTAGGAATTCGTATTGGGACTATCCCTCTCGAAGATGGCTTCTACAGCATGTTTATGATGCTCGTTTATACTACAATTGTACAATGGAACAAGCACCCGAAGTCCTCTACGTAGACGGCTGGATAGGCGTTGTTGTCAAGCCCGCGGGCTTGATGGTGGAGCCAGATAAACTTGGACATCCAAACCTCCAAGAATGGGCGGAAAATGAATGGGGTGGCCAAACGTGGGCTGTCCATCGTTTAGATCGTCCAACGAGCGGTCTCATCGTTCTTGCGCGTAAAAAGACTGCCTGCTCCCGGCTTATGCAGCAATTTGAAAAAAGGCTGATAAAAAAGCGTTATGTATTCAAAACCCATGTTGCGCTTTCTGAATCAGAATGGTTTTGGGAGGACTATTTGGAAAAAAGACCAGCCGAGTTCCGTTCAGTTGTGGTAGATCAGCCCAAAGGCCAACGTGCCAGTTTGAGAGGTCAACGATCCAGTGCACATGGGGGCGAGATGGAACTCTTCACCGGGCGTTATCACCAAATACGTGCACAGGCCGCACATCGTGGCCTCCCCATCTTAGGGGACACCTTTTACGGTGGGGTGCCTTGGGAAGAACGAGGAATAGCGCTTCACGCAAGTCATTTGACGTTTCAACATCCTCAATCTCAAGAGGAATGTGTATTTGACCATTTGCCCTATTGGCATGCGCTAGAGGGTTGAGGAGTGCGCGCCATCAGCGCTTGTGTAGGATTCCCTAGTTTTCACTGCGTCTATTTGCGCAGAACCGCCGTACTTTTGTTGTTCAAAACCGTTCTATGCTTACCCGTCGACACATTCGCATTAAAGTCATGCAAGCCCTCTTTGCGTATTATCAAGGGGAATCCTTGGACCGAAATCGTTCATTGAACGGGTTAAATGATAGCATCAATGCCATCTATGTTCTGTATTTATACGAATTGAGAATGTTTTGGCAGTTTCATCGTTTTTTAGAGGAAAGATTAGAGATTGAAACACAAAAACAATTCCCATTACAGCCCAGAATTGACCGTATTAAGCAATTGTTGGATTTGCCTTTTATGGACGCCTTAGTACAAGACGAAGGGGTGATTGCGGCTTGGGAACAGCATCGAATATTTTGGGGGGAGACAGTGGATGTTCTTCGTAATGCATTCTTTATTTTTTGGTCTACAGAATTAGAATCTGGTTGGGTAGATTCTTCAGAAGAATTGAGTGATCAAGATGGTGTGCTTTGGTTTAAACGATTCTACCGAGAAGCAATTGCCAACAATGAGTCCATTCATAGTCATTATGAGGACGTTAGTATGCATTGGGCAGATGATTTGGATGCAGCTCAGATGATGGCCGTCCAGACTTTGCAGAATGCCAAGCGCGGGAAACCATTGCTTGTAAACCTATTTAAAGATGCTTCTGACGAGGCTTTTGGACCCACTTTGTTCTTAAAGTGCATGAATGCCCATGATGAATTTATGGACAGAATCATCGGCAAGGCGGATAAATGGGACTACGAGCGCCTAGCGCCAGTGGAAAGGTGTCTCATGGAAATCGCCTTGACTGAAATTGTCCAATTCCCTGAAGTCCCCATAAAGGTGTCGATCAACGAAGCCATTGAATTAGCAAAGCAATATTCTTCAGAGAAGAGTCCTGGCTTTATTAATGGCCTGATTGATGCGATTGTGGGTGACTTAAAGAAAGAAGGTCGAATTCAAAAGATTGGACGAGGCCTAATTGAGTAGTAATTTCGATGTATAAATAACATGAAAATGATAAAATCCACGTATTACCCGGCCCTATTGGCGCTAGCGGTTTTAGCAACAAGTTGTTCGGATGCCACGTCAAAGATCAAGTCTGACGATGAACGTATGGCTGTTGAGGCTGTAACCTCAGCGGGTGTTCCTGTGTTTAGCTTTCAAAAAGAAAGCCATGATTTTGGCAATATGAACGAAGGAGATGTAGGTACGACGGAATTCACCTTTACCAATGAAGGTGAAGTGCCTTTGATCATTTCTTCTGCACAAGGAAGTTGTGGTTGCACGGTGCCTGAGTACTCCAATGCGCCTATTGGTCCTGGCGAAGAGGGTACCATTACGGTACGGTTTAATAGCCAAGGAAAACCAGGAAATCAAACCAAAACTGTCACTTTATCAGCCAACACCATTCCCAATACCAAAGTCTTGACCATTACGGCGCAAGTAGAACCTAAATCCAAATAATCAAATGAGCATTCCCTTTTTACAAGAAGCAGCCCCAGGTGGGATTATGAGCTTTCTTCCCCTTATTGCTATTGTAGCCGTCATGTATTTCTTCTTTATCCGCCCTCAGATGAAGAAGCAAAAGGAAGAAAATAAATTTCGTTCCGCCCTGGTTAAGGGGATGAAAGTGGTCACAACGAGTGGTATTCACGGAAAAATTCTAGAAGTAGAGGAGAAGACGATTCTCGTGGAATGTGAAAATTGCCGTTTACGTTTTGAACGCTCTGCCATTAGCAAGGAGCTCACAGCAGCTGTGAACCCAGCTGTGGCAAAAAAGAAATAAATAAGAGGCTCTTTAGGTCCTTTTAAATCCTGCGCAATTGCTGCTGGAGCATTTTAAGCTGGTCGCCAAGGACACCCTTGTCATCCAGCTTTTTTGCTTCGGTAAGCAGGATCTGGGCCTCTTTCTTTTTCCGTTTTGTCATCGCCATGGCGGCAAGTTGCATCTTGGCTAATGCCCGGTCTTGCTTCATGCGTAGCCCTGTTGCTAAGGCTTTTTTCATCCATGACTCACTCTTGGTCAAATTGGTTTGGGAAGACATCAAGCCGCGCAAAAAGTAGTAATAGGCCAACTGTCCTTTTATCAAGGTTTTCTCTGGCGCCTTTAGTGCATCAAGTTGCTTTGCAGCCTTTTCAAAATCCTGTTTGCGCACGTGCCAAAGGGCAAGCAGAATTCTTTCATTCCTGAAATGAAGCAGAACAGGAAAGCTGGTGAAGAGAAATAAGAAAATTCCATTGCCAAGTTCACCCTCGGCAAACTGCCAAATGGAAAGAGCAAAAATACTGACGGCAAGGGCCAAGCGGATATATTTACGAATCATGAGACAAAAATAGGGCCTTAGCGTAGGATTTGGATTCGGTTTCTTCCCAATGTCAGACGTTGTTCTGATTCCAGTTTTTTGAGCAATCTTGAAACAACCTCACGTGAGGAATGAAGGGCTTGAGCAAGATCAGAGTGGCTCATTTCCACAATGTTACCATCATTAAGACGTGCTTTCTCAATTAAGAAATTCCAAAGACGTTCATCGAGTTGTCGAAAGGCGACCTCATCTAATGCATGAAGTGCCTCTTCAAATCTGAGTTGATAACTGCGTAAAACGAACTCAAGCCATTCTGGATGCGTTTTAATCCAGGCAGAAGCATATTGGTTTGGAATGCAAACCATGTCCGTTTCTTCCTCTACGACTACTTCTACGGTCACTTTTTTCCCTGTGATACAGCAGTTGATCGTGCTAGAACAGGTCGAGCCTGCGGTTAGAAAGTAAAGAAACAGCTCACGATCATTTTCCTCATCACGGCGCATCACACGTAGATTGCCTTTAAGTATTAACGGTACAAACGAAACCGGCATGCCGGGCTCTGCAATGAGATCGCCTGTAGCAAATGTGCAATGTTGGCCGTGTTTGACAATATCTGCTAACAAATCAGGGTCTTGAAATCCAAATTGCGTTTGAAGATCAAGGGAGTACATAGCGTTCATATAAGCGACTTCTTTAGGTTGTGTCTACGTTAACTTAAGGATATTCTGCACACGTTGTTCAAAACAAGCGGACATGAGGGTTATATCTAAAGGAATTCACCCCTAAATTAACCCTAAACTTATTCTGATTTCCATGCCGCGTTCTGCAAAGACCCCTAGAAAGATCTTTATTCTTGATACATCTGTCATTCTGTATGACCACAATGCGATCATGAATTTTGAAGAACATGATGTAGCCATCCCTATTACTGTATTGGAAGAGTTAGATGAGTTCAAAAAGGGGAGTGATACCAAAAATTTTGAGGCACGAGAGTTTATTCGAATGCTCGATAAAAAAGCGGCAGATAAACCCTTGACAGAATGGATTGATTTAAATGGTGGAAAACGCGGAAAATTCCGCGTCATTATGGCCACCCCAAAACTGGATATAGATGCAACCGAGATTTATGGAAAGGGCAAGAATGACCATAAAATCATCAATGCAGCGCTGTTTATGCAACAAGAGGAGCCAAAGAGGCCGATTATTCTTGTCACGAAGGATATAAATCTTCGATTGAAAGCAAAAGCGCTCAATGTCGCTGCAGAAGATTACTTAACTGGAAAGGTGAAAGAAATGGATACCCGGCATACGGGTAGAGGGGAAATATCCGACTTTCCAGCTACAGACCTAAAGTCCCTCTATGAGCGAAAATCTATTCTGCTAGACCCTCATGTAAAAGCACACCAGAAACTTGGCTTACAACCGAATCATTTTTACATATTAAAATCCGCAAAATCTTCTGCCTTAGGCTATTATAATGGAAAAAATCAACATATGGAGTTGGTTGAAAAGTCTAGTTTTTATGGGATTAAGCCCAGGAATAGTGAACAAACATTTGCGCTACATGCCATTATGCATCCAGATATCAAGCTCGTGACACTAACGGGCGTGGCAGGGACAGGAAAAACATTGTTGGCATTAGCAGGGTCCCTTGAGCAGCGTAGAGATTTTAAGCAGATCTATTTAGCACGGCCCATTGTGCCCTTGTCAAATCGAGATATTGGATTTCTTCCAGGAGATGCTGAGCAAAAAATAAACCCCTACATGCAGCCACTTTGGGACAATTTGAAGTTCATAAAAAATCAATTTGGTGAGCGTGACCGAAACTTCAAGCAAATTGAGGAAATGGTCGCCAATGAAAAGATCTTGGTTACGCCTCTAGCGTATATACGCGGCCGTTCTTTGTCCAATGTCATGTTCATTGTGGATGAAGCGCAAAACCTTACTCCGCATGAGGTAAAGACTATTATCACAAGGGCAGGAGAGAATTCAAAATTCATCTTCACCGGTGATGTTCGCCAAATTGACACACCTTACTTAGATGAACAATCGAATGGTTTATCCTATCTCGTTGATCGATTGAAGGGACAGCCATTATATGCACATGTAACCTTGGAAAAAGGGGAGCGTTCCGAACTAGCCAACCTGGCCAACGATCTTTTATAACGATAGAAAAAAGCATGGTGATGAGCACCACGCTTTTTTAGAACTGCAAAACAGATTTAATGCGTAGGTCCGCCCTGAAGGATGTTGGGACTTGCGCCTTCTTTAAATTTTTCAAAATTATCTGCAAATCGCTTGGCCAAATCCTTGGCAGCGAGATCATACGCATGTGAATCACTCCATTGTAAACGGGCATTCATCACTTCGGTCGGCACATTTGGACAATCGATTACGCGTTCAAAGCCGAACAAGTCGTCCTTGGTTGTTTTCATGGTTTCGTCATTCAATGCAGAGGTGATCATGGCACGCGTGTAGGACAACTTGATACGGGAACCCACCCCATAGCCGCCGCCAATCCATCCTGTGTTGACAAGCCAAACATGAATATTACCTGACGTCATCTTGTCCATGAGCATTTGCGCATATTCCGAAGGGTGGAGGGGCATAAAAGGTGCGCCAAAACAGGCAGAGAAAACGGCTTTAGGTTCAGTCACGCCTGCTTCTGTACCTGCAACCTTTGCGGTATATCCCGAGATGAAATGATAGGCAGCCTGTTCCGGTCCGAGTTTGGAAAGCGGGGGAAGCACGCCATAGGCATCACAAGTCAGGAAGAAAACATGTTTAGGAGAAGGTCCTGTTAAACCCGGTGCCACATGGGTAATGTGGTTAATAGGGTAAGAAACCCGTGTATTCTCTGTGATATGATGGTCTCCATAATCAGGTTCTCCAGAAGGAGACAGCATCACATTTTCTAACAGAGCCCCAGGTTTAATGGCCCGCCAAATGTCTGGTTCCTTTTCTTCTGAGAGGTCGATCACTTTTGCATAACAACCCCCTTCAAAATTGAAAATTCTGCCATCAGGTGTCCAACCGTGTTCGTCGTCTCCAATCAGTGCACGACTTGGATCAGCCGAAAGGGTGGTTTTTCCGGTGCCGGATAGCCCAAAAAACAAAGCTGTATATCCATCCTTTCCCAGGTTAGCGGAGCAGTGCATGGGAAAAGCGCCTTCATTTACAGGAAGAAGAAAATTCAAGGCAGAAAAGATGCCTTTCTTGATCTCACCTGTGTAGCCAGTACCTCCAATTATAATGGTTTGATCCTTGAAATTTAGAATGGCAAAGTTTCCTTGACGCGTGCCATCTAACGAAGGATCAGCCACAAAGTCTGGCGCATGTAGGATGGTCCATTGCGGGGTAAACCCTTCCAGAGCCACAGAAGTAGGCTCAATAAACATGTTGGAGGCAAATAGATTATGCTCAGGATACTCGTTGATGACCCGAATATTTATTTCAAATCGATTATCCGCTCCAGCCTTGGCATCTCGTACATACAGTTTTTTACTTGCCAAGTGTTGAATCACTTTTGCCTTGAGGGCATGGAAAGCATCTTCAGGAAAGGGTTTGTTGATGGCTCCCCACCAAACACGGTCATGCGTAAGGGAATCATCCACAATAAAACGATCTTCCGGGGAACGACCAGAAAACTTTCCGGTATGGATTCTCAGGACGCCTTTATTTGTCAGCTCCCCTCTGCTTAATTGTATTGTTTCATCTGTCAGCAAGGGCACACTGGCTTGGTACACCACTTCTGGCGCAGTTAATCCAAGGGAATGCAACCATGCCGTTGGAGGGATGGTTTGGTTGGTTTGGGGTGACATATATTTTCAATCAAGGGTTAGAGCAAAAGTAATTTACCTTCGCTTTGGAAATTCCCCAAAAACAATCAGTTTTCAACATCCTTGTCGTGAAATCAATCGTTGTCTTAGGTGCCGGTCGCAGTACACCTGCACTCATTGAATATTTAGCTACGCATGCAGACCATGACAAATGGACGCTGTCGGTCGTAGATCTGGACGCCTCCATGTTAGCGGCTAAATGTGCCCAATTTTCAAATGTTCTTGCTGCCAGTGACGATTTGACCAATGCAGTTGTTCGGGACGGCTGGATTGCCAAAGCGGATGTGGTGGTGTCCATGTTGCCTGCCTTTATGCATGTTGAGGTCGCTAAATCCTGCCTGCGTCAAGGCAAGCATATGGTGACAGCGTCTTATGCAAGTCCTGAGATGAAGAACCTGCATGACCAAGCCAAAGAGAAGGGACTTGTTTTTCTCAATGAATGTGGCGTGGATCCAGGAATTGACCATATGTCCACGATGGAGATCATTGAGAACATTCGGGGAATAGGAGGGGAGATCACTTCCTATGAAAGCTTTTGTGGAGGAATCTTAGCGCCTGAAAGCCCGAGCAATCCATGGCAGTATAAGTTTACCTGGAATCCAAGAAATGTCGTGTTAGCGGGCGCCGGCGGTTCCGTGAAGTTTATTCAAGAAAACCTGTATAAATACATTCCATATCACAAGTTGTTTCGACGGACAGAATTTATGACGATCCCGGGCTACGGGCGATTTGAAGGCTATGCAAATAGAGATTCCTTAAAATATATATCAGAATATGGGTTGGATGGGATTCCGACGATGTATCGAGGCACTTTGCGGAGGCCAGGCTTTTGTCGTTCGTGGAATGTATTCGTACAACTTGGTGCCACCGATGATAGTTATACCCTGGAAAATGTGGGGGAAATGACGCATAGAAGCTTTCTAAATAGTTTTCTAGCCTACCATCCTTCGGACAGTGTGGAGCTAAAGCTTATGCACTACTTGAATATCCCTCAAGATGCTGAAATGATGGAAATGTTTGAGTGGTTAGAACTATTCAAGGAAGTCCCAGTGGGATTAAATACGGGGACACCGGCACAGGTCTTACAACATATTCTAGAAAAGAAATGGACGATGACCTCAGAGGATACCGACATGTTGGTCATGTGGCATCGAATTTTCTATAAAAAAGACAACACCCTGTTTAAACTTGAGTCGTCCATGGTGTGTAAGGGGAAAAGTGCCCAAAACACCGCGATGGCATTTACCGTGGGACTTCCCGTAGCGATGGCAACAAGGTTAGTTGCATTAGATCAAATTCAAGAAAAGGGTGTCCTCTTGCCTATGAAAAAGGAGGTGTATGGTCCAATCCTGGATGAGTTAGCTGATTGGGGCATTCGTTTTGACGAACGCATAACAGAGATAGCGCAATAAGAAAATATGAAGTCCCTACAGATGATAAAGGGCTTCTGGCGCCGCTAATAAGATGTGCTGAGCGCGTTTGTCTACAGACATGACAAATTCATCTACCAGAGGAATGAGAATAGGGTTCTCATGTTCTGGGTGGCGTAGAACAAGGAGAGGCTGTCCAGGACGATCCATGACTTCTTCTACGGTCATGATGCCTAATACTGCAGGGTCGCTCGCTGTGTAACCAATTATTTCGTGATAGTAGTACTGCGTATCGGAAAGAGCAGGCAAGGCAGATTCTGGTAAGAAAACCGTTTTGCCAACTACAGTATCTACCTGGGATTCAATATCTACATCTTCTAAGCGAATGATAAATTCAGCCGTGATATGGGTGCGGATGGAGGCGATAAAATAGGGAACAGGTAATTCCGATTCTTCTAAAAAAAGAACATCCAGCGACGCATAGCGTGCTGGATGGTCTGATTCTACATGGAGAATAATTTCTCCTTTATATCCGTGTTTTTTGCGAAGGAATCCAAGTTGGAAATATCCTTGCATTACAATGCTTTTATTCAGCCGTAGCGTCAGCAGCAGGAGCTTCCTCCGTTGCATCAGCAGCAGGAGCTTCCTCCGTTGCATCAGCAGCAGGAGCTTCCTCCGTTGCATCAGCAGCAGGAGCTTCCTCAGTTATTTCAGCAACAGCTTCCTCAGTTACCTCAACAGCCACAGGAGCTTCCTCAGTTATTTCAGCAACAACGTCCTCAGTTACCTCAACAGCCACAGGTGCTTCCTCCATTGCTTCAGCAGCAGGAGCTTCCTCAGCTAATTCAGCAACAGCCACAGGAGCTTCCTCCGTTAGTTCAGCAACAGCTTCCTCAGCTACCACTTCTTCTGCGACGGGTTCTGGTGTGTTCTTGGCGATAATGGCAGCAGCACGTGCTTCATTCACCGCAGATTCTGCCTTCATGCGTGCATCCTTAACTTCTTTTGCAGAAGAATTCAACGTTTCAATTTTGGCATCAATGCGATTTGACTTGTCAGCAGACCACTCTTCAAAACGTGATTCAGCTTGTTCGTTCGTCAAGGCGCCTTTTAACACACCCATTAAAAGGTGCTTTTTCATCATAACACCTTTATGCTTCAAAATGGCCAACACGGTGTCCGAAGGAACGGCACCCTTTAAAATCCAATCCAAAGCGCGTTCAAAGTCCAAATCAATGGTTGCTGGATTGGTGTTGGGGTTGTATTGACCTAAGTTTTCGATGTATTTACCATCGCGCTTTGAACGTGAGTCAGTTGCTACGATTGTGTAAATGGGACGACCTTTGCGGCCGTGGCGTTGAAGGCGAAGCTTTGTTGCCATGGGTTAATTGTTTTAAAAGAGTCCTAAACTCGGTTAATTAAGGAGGCGCAAATGTAATGCGAATTATGCAATCCGCGTTAATAAATCATGTTTGCTTAAAATGTGGAATTTATCGCCGGGAAGAGCCACCAATAAGGCATTATGTGCAGGGCTTAATGCTTGTATTCCCTCTTGAATACTAGCCTTTCCAGGTAGGATAGGGAAAAGGGGTCCCATGGCATGCTTTACGAGGATATCCATGCCTCCCCCTTCCGCAGTCAATGCTTGAATCACATGGCTTTCCGTGATGCTGCCAATAAAGGAAGTGCCGTCATGCACGGGCAATTGCGAAATGCTATGGCGTTTCATGGCTACAACAGCATTCAGGAGTGGCTCTTCAGGTTGAATCGTTACAAGCGGAAGGTGCGCATGGCCTGCAACGGCAGCGGCGAGATCACCTTCTGACTCTTTAAGGAATCCGCGTTCACGCATCCAATCATCGTTAAATATTTTACCAATATATCTGCTTCCATGGTCATGAAAAAGGACAACGGTAACCGCATCAGTGGGCAATAAATGCTTTAATTGACGCAGGCCTTGAAGGGCTGAGCCGCAACTGTACCCGAGCAATAAACCTTCTTCGCGCGCAAGTTCTCTTGCGGCGAGTGCACCATCACGGTCCGTAACTTTCTCAAATCGGTCAATTAGGTCAAAATCCACATTTTTGGGTAAAATGTCTTCTCCAATCCCTTCCGTGATGTACCCATAGATTTCAGACGTGTCAAAAACCCCTGTTTCATGATATTTCTTAAAAACTGATCCGTAAGAGTCGACCCCCCAAATTTGAATTTTGGGGTTCATTTCTTTAAGGTATTTAGCGACACCAGAAATGGTTCCACCCGTTCCAACACCTACAATGAAATGTGTTATTCTTCCTTCTGTTTGCTCCCAAATCTCAGGTCCCGTTGATTCATAATGTGCCAATCGGTTGCTCAGATTGTCATATTGGTTAGGAAAATATGAATTGGGAATTTCTGCATTTAGCCTTTTGGCCACGGAGTAGTAGGAATCTGGGTGGTCTGGCGAAACATTTGTGGGGCACACATAGATCTCGGCGCCCAAAGCTCTCAGGACATCCATTTTTTCCTTGCTCTGCTTATCACTTAAGGTGCAAATCAAATGGTAACCTTTCACGACAGCTGCAAGGGCAAGGCCCATTCCTGTATTGCCGGAGGTGCATTCGATAATTGTACCACCCGGCTTCAAAAGGCCTGCATGCTCCGCGTCCTCCACCATCTTTAAAGCCATTCTGTCTTTTGTGCTGTGCCCAGGATTGAAGTACTCCACTTTGGCATACACCGTTCCAGGAATTCCTTCCACAGTTCGGTGGAGTTGTACCATAGGGGTGCGGCCGATGGTTTCTAAAATGTTCTGATAAATAGCAGGTGTTGCGCGTGAGGTTTTCATATGCTCAAAGGTAGGATGAAGTGGCCTGGAATTAGATTCCTAGATAGGGCGTTGGGCGTCTCATTTGGGTTTTTCCCTTCTGAAAATCCTGCTCTGCTTGAAGCATCGAAGCCAAGGTTGTGGCTTTTAAACTATGCACAGTGTCATTTCGAACTTGGACCAAAGCATCTTGTACGCCACATTGATCAGGATTGGGACATTCGGCACAAGGCGTATAAAAACGATGAGAGGCACAGGGCAATAAGGCGATGGGGCCTTCAAGAATGCGCACTATATCTGCCAAGCAAATTTGCAGACCTTCTGACCCCAAAGCATACCCTCCATCTCGACCACTTTGAGATTGCACCATGCTTTCCGCCCTTAATTCTGAAAGAATACGCTCTAAAAACTTTTTTGAGATTCCCAAAGCGGAAGCAATGTATCCGGCGGGCGTCCATACATCGTCCTCCTGGCGGGCCAAAAAGAGGAGCGCATGAATACCGTAGGTGGTTTTCCGGTTAAGCAATGGTTATTTGGATTTTTTAGATGGCTTGGCGTAGAGTTCATTCAATATACCTGCCAAACGAATACCGGCCTGAAGTAAACGTTTATTCAATGTTTCAATGTAATCGTAGTCGTAACGATAGCCAAGAGAAGTGGCATCTGCTTCGGGATAAATCATCATCCGAATCGTTTGGGATTCATGCGCCCAGTCTACGACAGAGGTTGATTGCCAGTTTTGTATATCTTCCTTGGTCGCATGATCGATCCATGCTGTATACTCGGTATAGCTCAGCTGCTGATGGTCAATGAGATCTGAGTCCCATACTCGATGAAGATTGCTATTCTCTCCAAACCACTTGATCTTTAGGTCATTGCCACCACGGTCAGTCCCATTGCCCACGTGCAAAGGCTGGTGTAAGTCTCCCACTAAATGCGCCAACATCTTGATGGCGTTAGACTCATTTTGACTCAGCGTAAAGGATTGCGTTTTAATTTCCTCCATTAAGCTATAGAGGGTGCCAATCACATCGCCTTCAGCAGGATGGTCGCATGTTTCATACGTCAGGCCGTCAGGAATGGTGCAATAATGCCAAGGATTCATGTGGTTGTACCCTTTGTCCGATTTCATATGATCCATCCAGTTGGCGCACATAGCAAGCGATTCATTTTCTAAGATTTCCTGAACGGCATGTAGAACATCAGAATGCAAATAGTTTGTCGCAATTTGACCCACCACACGATGCCCCGTTTGTCCCCAGCCAAAGAGGCTCAAAGGGAGTAGGGCAATGGCCGAAAGGACGACTAAACGAGGTAAAAAGGGGGTAGAATGACGCATAGAACTTCAGGATAATTTAAAGGATAAAGATACGACGAGCACCTGCATCCTATCTTAGCCACCTCATATCCTTGTTATGGAATATTTTGCGCATCCTACTGCTGTCATTGATGAAGGCGCCCAAATTGGTGCTGGAACGAAAATTTGGCATTTTTCACACCTAATGACAGGTTGTCAGATAGGGGAAAGTTGTAACCTCGGGCAGAATGTGGTGGTTTCACCTGACGTTATTCTTGGGCGAAACGTAAAAGTGCAAAATAACGTGAGTATCTATTCGGGCGTCACGTGTGATGAGGATGTCTTTTTGGGGCCGTCTTGTGTGTTTACCAATATCACAAACCCACGCTCAGCAATTGTGCGAAAAGGGGCGTATTCCAAGACACATGTAGGCAAAGGAGCAAGCATTGGGGCAAATGCCACAATTGTATGTGGCCATACTATTGGCGACTTTGCCCTCGTCGGCGCTGGCGCTGTCGTTACAAAAGACATTCCAGCCTATGCTTTAGTCGTGGGCAATCCATCTCGCCAGATCGGATGGGTGAGCGCACATGGCCATCGTCTGCATTTTAATGCTTCAGGAATAGCGGAGTGCCCTGAGAGTGGAGCCCAATATGAACTTAAAAATGGAGCGGTATTGCCGCGTTAAAATTCTTTTATTCTTTTCCTTTTCTATCTAATTTATGTATCCAATCAACGCTATTCAAAGCCAGGACCTGTCTGCAATTCGTGAAGCAGCAAAAGCTTTTGCACATCAAAATATTCTCCCTTATGTCATGGAATGGGATGAAGCGCAGACCTTCCCGATAGACGTATTTCATGCTATGGGGGAGATGGGCTTTATGGGAATGCTGGTTGATCCTGCCTTTGGGGGTTCTGGTTTAGGATATGCAGAGTACATTACGGTTATTGATGAAATCTCACAGATTTGCGGCTCTATAGGTCTTTCGCTGGCGGCACATAATAGCTTGTGTACGCAGCACATCAATCAATTTGGAACAGATGCGCAACGTGCAAAATGGTTGCCCAAATTGGCTTCTGGTAAATGGATTGGCGCATGGGGTTTGACTGAAACAGGTACAGGATCAGATGCAGGCGGTATGCACACCACGGCTCTGAAGGAGGGTGACCAATGGGTGTTAAACGGTTCCAAAAATTTTATCACCCATGCTATTTCAGGAAATATTGCAGTGGTCCTTGCCCGAACGGGCGAAAAGGGAGATTCCCACGGCATGTCAGCCTTTGTGATAGAGCATGGAACCCCTGGATTTAGTGGTGGAAAAAAGGAAAATAAGCTAGGCATGCGTGCAAGTGAAACAGCCTGTTTGTTCTTTGATAACTGTCGTATACCAGCGGAGAATCTATTAGGAGAAGTAGGGGAGGGGTTTATCCAAAGCATGAAGATTCTGGATGGGGGTAGAATCTCTATCGCAGCATTGTCACTTGGCATTGCCAAAGGGGCTCGAAATGCAGCGTTAAAGTATAGCCAAGAACGCGAACAATTTGGAAAGAAAATTGCTGAATTTCAAGGTATTGCATTCAAATTGGCTGATATGGATACCGAAATTTATGGTGCTGAACTGATGATCCGTCATGCGGGGTCGTTAAAGGACCAAGGACTGAAGGTTACCAAGGAATCAGCCATGGCAAAATACTATGCAAGTGAAGTGGCTGTGCGCGTATCCAGTGAAGGTGTTCAAGTACATGGCGGATATGGGTTCACAAAGGATTATCCAGCCGAAAAGTTTTACAGAGATGCTAAATTGTGCACGATCGGAGAAGGCACCTCTGAAATTCAAAAACTGGTAATTTCTCGTCAAATGCTTCGCGCCTAGATTTGATTTGGGTCAAAGTGGCCCATCGTTTACTCATTTAGTTCGGACTTTCCTGCATATGTGCCCTAATGATCATGGTCCTATGTGTTACATTTGGGATGGTATAAAAACACGTATTGTGAAGCACGTTTTTCGAATTCTTACGTTTCTCCTTTTTGCTCAATCTGCCTATGCGTCCCACTACCTAGGTGGTGAGATCACATGGCGCTGTTTTGACAGTGGCCCTAATGCGGGTAAGTATAAGTTTTATGTTATCCTATACCGTGAATGTGGTACGGGGGCATCGACCTTCTTGCCGAACCCGGTCGTGCTTACGACGAATGCGCCGGGTGGCGCAATTTCCTGTGCGCAAGTAGGGGCTGCCGTTGATGTGTCGCCAAATTGTTGGGATGGCACGCAAGAAATTAATTGTAATGGGGTTGTTTCAGGTCAAGGTGCGGTAGAAGAGCGCCGGTATGAATCTGGTTACATCTCCTTATCGGGAGTTCCACCAGCAGGAGGATGGTCTTTCACCTTTACGGATTGTTGCCGGCCAAGTATCACCAATTTGACGAATGGTTCTGGTAACTCCTACACGTTGCGTGCCTATATGTATCCTTATAGCATCAATGGTGTGCCGCAGAACGCTAACCCTTGCTACGATAGTTCTCCACGATTCTTAGAGCCGCCAAAGTCGGTTATCTGTTCTGGGTATGAGTATACGTATTCACACAATGCTTTTGATGATGATTTGGATTCAGTTGTCTACAACTGGGCTCAACCTTGGGGTACAGTAAACACACCCGTCACATTCAACACAGGGTATTCTTTCAATAATCCTTTTCCAAATGGGGGCAATTCCGTCAGCTTTAACCAGCAAACAGGGGCGATGACCTTCAACCCATCTGCAGGGGGTTCTTTCGCTTCTTGTGTAGAGGTATCTGCCTATCGATGTAACCAGAAAATTGCCACGGTCTACCGTGATATTCCGGTCATTATTCGCACAGATTGTGGGTACAACACCCCGCCAACGGTTCAGATTAACAATATTCCCACCTTTCCCGTGCTCGTTCCTGTGGTGAATTCTGGTGACACGCTGTATTGGGAAACCACCGTGTACGCAGGTCAACAAGTAAAATTTGACTTGGTTTCTCAAGATGCCCAGTTACTACCCAACTTCTTACCCCAAACCATCGAATTTTCCCCTTCCGGTGGTCAGTTAGGCGTTCCATTAAACAACCCGAATGCAGGATGTTTAAATCCACCTTGTGCCACGGTTAATCCAAAGTCACCTCAGACCTCCTTTACTTCAGTTCTAAACAATGAAATTGCCTTTGACTGGCAAACGACCTGTGACCATATCTCGTATCAAACGAATTCATGTGGTGCGCCTACCAACCGCTATGTTTTTGCCTTGCGTATGCAAGACAACTTTTGTGTAGCACCCGCCATTCGAGTAGCCAGCGTCGTCATTAACGTTGTTTCGACGATCCCTGTTCCTCCCGATTTAAGCCAGGCATGTGTTTCAAAAGAACCAGGGGGCGGTTTGACCGTTGACTGGGGTACACCCCTTGATACCGGGATGAATTTTGATTCCTATGTCATATTCAGAGGATCATCTCCCAGCATTCCCTTTATTGCCATTGATACCGTTTGGGACTATAGTACCCTTACGTACACGGACAACGCCCCATTGACAGGTTCTAATTATTATTACCTCCGAACTATTGGGGGCTGTGGTTATACGTCTATCACGTCAGACACGGTAAGATTGATGGAAATGAGTGTTACGCCGATACCGCCTACCAACAGCTCGGTTGCGCAATTGGATTGGAACGCTCCTGCGACAGGTGCCACACCCACGTACGAGATTTGGCGTCGAAACCAAGGAACCGGTATCGCAGGTTGGTCGCAGGTTGCCTCTACGACGAGCATGACCTACAACGATACGGTCAATATTTGTGGCCAAGACTTGGAATATCAAATCCGCATTAACGGCGCATGTAATTCGACCATTGATGGAGGGTATTTCTCAGACCAAAACAATACCGATGTATTGAAAATTGATTCAGTCACGGTAATTGGAACATCTGCGCTGATATCATGGTCCCCTGGGACTAACGGAGATATTGTGACCTACGACATCTTAGAGTGGGTGCCAGGGACAGGGTGGAATTCTATTGCCACGGTCCCTAACACCGTCAGCATGCCCTATACACTGCCTGGCGCTACGCCTACTACGGGCGTTAAGCACTACAAAGTGATGTCTACGGATAGCTGTGGCAATCAAAGTTCTGACTTACTGGTTGCGAAGCATAATAACATGTTGCTCACAGAAAACATGGATCCTTGTGAGGGCATCATGCGTCTTCGTTGGAATCAATACAATGGCTGGGTAGGTGGCGTAAAGGAATACCGCGTTTTAGCAGATGTCACGCCTCCAGGTGGCCCGACCCAAATGGGTGTTCTACTTGCAACCAAGGCGCCGGGAGATACTGCCTTTAATACCAGAGATCTTATAGGTGGATGGTCTTACTGCTACTATGTGAAGGCCGTAGATACGGGCGCCACGCGTTTTAGTTCTTCAAACCAAGTGTGCATTAATTCCCTTGCTGTTCAGCGGTCACGCTTGCTCTACCTGGCAAAGACTTCTGTTCGAAATGATAATGCAGTGGAACTTGTCGCTTTTATCGATAAAGATGCAGACATTATTCACTTTGACCTTCAGCGGGCAGATCGTGATGGCGCGCCATACATCTCTCTTGGCTTAATACCCAAGCCAATTTCAGCGCCATGGGAGATTCGTTTTAAGGACTTCTCTGCTGATCCAATGAACCACCGTTATCGCTATCGTTTTGTTGCAACAGACAGTTGTGGCGGGATTG
>LICG01000021.1 GCA_001438205.1 Cryomorphaceae bacterium BACL7 MAG-120322-bin74 | reverse complement strand
ATGCCTCCGGCAGCCTACTAGCGCGACATAGCGACGATCGATTGTATGCAAGCACCGGGCGCCTTTGGGCACGCATAGAGGGTGACCGTATGTATACATCAAGTGGTTCATTGATCGGACGCCGCAGTGGCGAGCGCTTTTATGATGCTTCGGGCAGACTGCTCGGGCGCTTTGACGGAGAACGATTTTATGATGCCCGTGGACGCCTAGCAGGACGTGTAGACCAACCGAGCCGGCGTGCCGCCTTTTGGTATTTTATGGTGCTGAAATGAAACCGCTTTTTATCCTCTTCTTCAGCTTGGCTTCGGTCTGCCATGCACAAGTGGTGGTGCACGTGCTCGGTACCGCCCAAGATGCAGGACGTCCTCAAGCCGGCTGCATAATGTCTTGCTGTGTCAACGACCATGGCCAACCCATGCCCCATGAGCCTGTGGTTAGTTTGGGTGTTGTAGGTGGGGCCAAAGCCCCAGCCGTCCTTGTGGAGGCCACTCCAGACCTAACCCAACAATGGAATGTGCTGACGAGCCTTCATGCAGGCGTTGCCCCTAAAAACATCCTCATCACCCACGCACACATGGGGCATTATACGGGGTTGATGTTTTTGGGGAGAGAGGCGATGAACAGTCATTCGGTACAAGTCCATGGCAGCGCGCGCCTTTGTGCCTTTTTGGCCATGGATCAGCCATGGAAGCAATTGGTCGATCTACAAAATATTTGGCCCCAAACATTGGTTCCGGGGGATTTCCTCCTTTTTGACACCTTCCGGGTATCAGCGCTTTCTGTGCCGCATCGGGATGAGGTTAGCGACACCTATGCCTACCTAATTATAGGACCACAAAAGACCCTGCTGTTTGTTCCGGACATTGACAAGTGGAATCATTGGACTCTTTCCTTGGACAGCCTTTTAGACCATGTAGACTATGCCCTATTAGATGCCACATTCTATTCCGCCAAAGAATTGCCTGGCCGAAATATGGATGAAATTCCTCACCCTTTCGTGATAGAAACCATGCAAAAAGCCAAACATTGGGACGCAGAAAAAAGAGCCAAAGTCCACCTAATCCATTTCAACCACAGCAATCCTTTACTGGACCCCAAAAGTGAAGAAAGTCAAGCAGTTCTTGCCTTTGGCTTTGGCCTATGCAGAACGGGCGATACCTTTGCGCTTTAATACACCCCCTCCCCTTCCATGGATACTCAAGACATTCAGAGCATTGAGCTCGAATATTTGCAGTTAAGCGATTATCAAGCCCTCAAAACAGCCATGATTTCGGCCTATCCAAGCATGCCGGATGCCTACTGGAAAGAGGCCCACATTGCCGCCTTGATCCAACGCTTTCCGGAAGGACAAGTTGTCCTCAAAATTAACGGCGCCTTAGCCGGCTGTGCCTTAAGCATTAGAGTCAATGAAAGCGTGGCCAACAAACCCCATAGCTATGAGGACATTACGGGTCAATATACTTTTAGCACCCATGAAGACCAAGGGGACTTGCTCTATGGTATTGATGTCTTTATTAAGCCTGAATATAGAGGTTTGCGACTAGGCCGCCGCCTGTATGATTACCGGAAAGAGCTTTGTGAAAAACTAAACCTCAAAGGCATTGTCTTTGGGGGACGGATCCCTCGCTATCATGCGCATTCAGAGAGTATGAGCCCTAAGGCCTATATCGAAGCTGTTAAGCGCAAAGAGCTACATGACCCCGTTTTGAGCTTTCAAATTGCCAATGATTTTCAGCCCGTGCGTGCCTTGAAGAATTATTTAAGTATGGATGAAAACTCCCAAGGCATGGCCGTACTCCTGCGCTGGAACAACATCTATTTTGAAGAGGTTAACGAATCCGCGACGACCACCAAGCGCATTGTCCGCGTAGGCTTGGTCCAATGGCAGATGCGCCCTTACGAAGATCTTGAGCATTTGATGAAGCAGGTTGAATTCTTTGTGGATGCCGTTTCCGGCTACCGGTCAGACTTTGCCTTATTCCCGGAGTTTTTCAACGCGCCTCTGATGGCCAAAAACAACCACATGTCGGAGGCCGAGGCTATTCGTAGCCTTGCGGAACACACGCAAGATATTTTGGTCAAGTTTCAAGAGCTCGCCATTTCGTATAATATCAACCTCATTACGGGCAGCATGCCCGAAATACGGGATGGGCAATTGTACAATGTAGGCTACTTGTGTCGCCGTGATGGCAGTTATGAGCGCTATGAAAAGCTACATGTCACCCCTGACGAAGCCAAAGTATGGGGCATGCAGGGCGGCCAAAAGCTGGAAGTCTTTACTACCGATTGCGGTAAAATTGGCGTCTTGGTTTGCTATGATGTTGAATTCCCTGAGTTGAGTCGTCTACTTGCGGATCAAGGCATGGATATTTTGTTTGTTCCCTTCCTGACTGACACGCAAAATGGCTACTCACGCGTGCGCCACTGCGCACAAGCAAGAGCCATCGAAAATGAATGCTATGTGGCCATTGCAGGAAGCGTAGGCAATCTGCCCAATGTGGAGAATATGGATATTCAGTATGCACAATCTATGGTCTTTACTCCCTGTGATTTTGCCTTTCCATCCAATGGTATCAAGGCTGAGGCAACAACCAACACGGAGATGATCCTGATCGCGGATGTGGACCTTGATTTATTGCGAGAACTGCATACCCGGGGTAGCGTGCGCAATTTAAACGACCGAAGAACGGATCTCTTTTCCCTGACCAAAAAAGTCTAGCCTCCCACGTTCAGAGACAGCCAGCTAAAATGGATTCTACAACGGTAGGGTCGAGCAATGTCGTCGTGTCCCCCAGTTGATCTTGCGCTCCCTCGGCGATTTTCCGCAAGATTCGGCGCATGATTTTTCCTGAGCGCGTCTTGGGAAGGCCCGAGACAAACTGGATTTTTTCAGGCTTTGCCAACGCACCGATATGCCTCGACACTTCCTGGAGGATTTCTGCACGCAAGGCTTCTTCCTCTAGAGCCGTTGCGCAAGAGGAAGAAAGAATCACATAGGCATAGATCCCCTGGCCCTTAATCGGGTGAGGGTAGCCTACAATGGCAGATTCTACCACCTTTGGATGCATGTTGATGGCATTCTCTACTTCTGCGGTGCCAATGCGATGACCGCTCACATTTAAGACATCATCCACGCGCCCCGTAATGCGGTAGCGCCCTTCCGCATCACGTGTGCAGCCATCCCCAGTAAAGTAGTAGCCCGGATAGGTGGAAAAATAGGCTTGACGACAACGTTCATGGTCACCGTAGGTTGTCCGAATCATCCCAGGCCAAGGGAACCGAATGCAGAGATTACCTGAGACGTCGTTCCCGACCAGTTCATGGCCATACTCGTCCACCAGGACGGGCTGTATGCCCGGCAAAGGAAGGGTGGCAAAGGTGGGTTTGGCGGGCGTCACCCCGGCAAGGTTAGAGATGAGAATTCCCCCGGTTTCCGTTTGCCACCACGTGTCGACAATGGGACTTTTTTCTTTGCCCACATGCCGATGGTACCATTGCCAGGCCTCTTCGTTGATGGGCTCACCGACCGTGCCGAGGACTTTCAGGGAGGCCATAGGATAGGCATCCGGATACTGGACACCACAAGCCATCAAGGCCCGTATAGCCGTAGGCGCGGTATAAAGTATCTGAACTTGGTGTTTTTCTGTGATTTGCCAAAGACGATCTGGGGCAGGATAATTTGGAACCCCTTCAAACAGCAAAGTGGTGGCACCTGCGGCTAACGGTCCATAGACAATATAACTATGGCCGGTAATCCAGCCTATGTCTGCGGTACAGAAATGCACGTCCCCGGGTGAGCTCTGAAATACATTCACAAAGGTGTAGGTAGACCAAACCATGTAACCCGCACAGGAATGCACGACGCCCTTAGGTTTGCCCGTAGAACCACTTGTGTATAAGACAAAGAGGGGGTCTTCCGCTTCCATGGCAACGGCCGGAAAGGGCTTTCCATGTGTGGGCAAGGCCTCATGCCACCAAATATCCCGACCCGCTTGTATATGCACCTTTTCATGGGTCCGCTGCAGTACGACCACCGTATGGACCGAGGCGCATTGGGTCAAGGCCACGTCGACAATGGGCTTCAACGGAATGCTCTTGGCGCCTCTGAAGGCTCCATCGCAGGTGATGATGGCGGTAGCTTGGGCATCCTGAACGCGGTCCACAATACTCTCAGCCGAAAAGCCACCAAAAATGACAGAATGAATGGCGCCCATACGGGCACAAGCCAACACGGCCACCGCTAATTCTGGGACCATGCCCATGTAGATACACACGCGGTCACCCTTTTGAATCCCTCGCGCTTGCAACACGTGACAAAATGCTTCTACCCGCTCCAACAAGCTTTGGTAACTCCATTCCACCGAAGCTTCTGTTGGGTCATTGGGTTCCCATAACAAAGCGGTACGCGCTGGGTATAGCGTCACATGACGGTCTAGGCAGTTCTCTGTAATATTAAGTTGCGCCCCGTCAAACCAACGCACCATGGGTGTTGTGAATTCCCAATCTAAGACGGTATCCCATGGCTTTTTCCAAGTGAAATGCTGTGCTATGTCTGCCCAAAACGCTTCTGGATCTGCCTGAGCCCTTGCGTAAGCGGCTTCGTATTCTCCTAGCGTCTTGACTTGAAAAGGGTAATCCATGATCAGGGTTACATCAAATTGTGAAGAAGCAAGGTAAAAAATCTGCGCTGCACGCACCATGACTAGACAGAAGGCAGTAATTTTCGGTATGAATTGGACCCAAACGATCGGCCTTCTTTTTTGTGTTTGGACACTCTTGACTGGTGCCACTCCGCACCCGCTGCATATTTCTTCTGCGCAACTAACCTTTACAGGAAAGCAAGAATGGACGCTCAAAAAAACCATCTTTACGGATGACTTAGAAGAAGCGCTAATGCATGCTGGCTATGAAGCCGTGCGCCTGTCTAATCCAATAGCACATCAAGAAAAGGTCTATTCTTATGTGCGGCAAAGCTTGCGCATCCAAACAACCAAGGGAAAGGACATCCCTTATACGCTTGAGCCGGGCTATATCTATGATCCTGAGTCTATCAGCCTCACCCTCACTTTTCGCACGAAAAAGCCCTTTAGGCTAACAGATTTGATGTTGACAGAGGTTTTTTCTGACCAACGAAACGTCTACGCTGTGCGCACATCACCCGAGGGCTATAGTCAACATGCCCTACTACATCAAGAAGAACCCACCTTTACGATTGAATAGTCAATGAACGCAGCCTTTTCTCTCTATCTCGAGCTTGGTTTTTACCATATTGTAAACCGCTTTGCTTGGGACCACCTATTGTTCATCCTTGCACTCATTGCCCCCATCCCCCTGAAGGCATGGAAGCCGTGGTTGGGCGCCCTAAGCGCCTTTACCGTTGGCCACACCTTGGCCATGGCCATTCAAGCATTGGCGCACATTCCATTGAATCCCATTTGGTTAGAAGCTTCTGTCTTGGGAACGTTGGTGCTGACAGCAGCCAGGGTTGTTTGGCTGAAAGGCACTCATAAACCCCAAGCGAAACTTTGGATTTTGGCAGGACTTTTTGGTTTGATTCACGGAGCCGCCTTCTGGCAGGACTTTTCGGTCATGATACCCCCCGATGGACTGACCTGGGAACTCTGGATTGGCTTTACGTCCGGCGTTGAGCTAGGCCAACTATCCGTTGTCCTGACTTATTTTATGGTCCGTGCCCTTATGGAACAACTGGGCTGGAGTACACGCGATTTTGCCCTAGCCGTAGGCGCTATGTGCCTGGGTGTTGCCTTACATTTGGCTTTCTCATAATTTTCAATTCAACCTAGATGAAGCGTTTTCTTGCCCTCATGTCTTTTGCCCTTGCATCCTTCGGTAGTTTGACCGCTTGGGGACAGGCCGTTCCTTCAGAACGGCTTTCAACAAGTAAGTTTCGCCAATTAGAACAGGAACTCCCTACGCCCAATAGCTATCGAACCGCTTCTGGGGCGCCTGGACATGCCTACTATCAAAACACCGCGAGTTATGATATGCAAATCTCGTTGGATGAGACCGTGCACCGCATTGATGGAAATGAACGCATTACCTACACCAACAACAGTCCCGATGCCTTATCGTATCTATGGGTGCAGTTGGATCAAAACATGCGCAAGCCTGGTTCCATGACGGACTTGAAGCAAACAGGATCTCTGCCCAGCAGTATTACGCCTGAGCAGGTACAGGCGCGTTACCTTGACCCATTTGAAGGAGGATTTGTCATGGATGAAGTGAGCAATGGCAGCCCACTCCCCTACACCATTGTCAATACGATGATGCGGGTGGACTTACCGACCCCACTCAAAGCCGGTGCAACGTATTCCTTTACGATTAAATGGCACTACACCATCAACAATCGATTGGCTGATGGTGGCCGCAGTGGCTACGAACTTTTTGAAGAAGAAAACAACACACTGTACACGATTGCGCAGTTCTTTCCCCGCATGGCGGTGTATGGCGATAACGTCGGATGGCAGCACAAACAGTTTTTGGGACAGGGTGAATTTACCCTTCCTTTTGGCGATTATAAAGTAGCCATTACCGTTCCTGAGGATCACCTTGTTGCCGCGACAGGCGTGCTTCAAAATGAAGTAAGTGTCCTCTCGTCAACGCAACGTAAGCGTTTAAGTGAAGCGCGTCAAAACTTTGATAATCCAGTACTTATCACAACCGAAGCAGAAGCGCGTGTCACAGAGTCCGCCGATGCCAAAGCTCAGGCCACAGGACGCAAAACGTGGATTTTTAAGGCGGACAACGTGCGCGACTTTGCCTTTGCTACATCGCGCAAATTCATCTGGGACGCAATGGCCGTTAAAGTCGGCGGCAAAGTGATTCTTGCTGAGTCCTTTTATCCCAAAGAAGGCAACCCCTTATGGGAGCAATACAGCACACGGGTGGTAGCACACACCATTCGCTCCTATAGCCAGCATACGGTTGACTACACCTACCCTCGTGCGATTTCGGTTCACACCAAGGATATCGGGATGGAATATCCTATGATTTGCTTCAATGGTGGACGCCCTGACGCCGATGGCACCTATAGTGAAGGAACGAAGTATGGCATGATCGGGGTCATTATTCACGAAGTTGGCCACAACTTCTTCCCCATGATCATCAACAGCGATGAGCGTCAGTGGACTTGGATGGATGAGGGCCTCAACACCTTTGTACAATATTTGGCAGAACAAGAGTGGGATGTCAACTACCCATCGCGCCGCGGCCCAGCCTTTAAGGTGGCGGATTATATGCGCGCACCGGCCCTAAATATGGTGCCGATCATGACCAATTCGGAGAGCATCTTGCAGTTTGGCAACAACGCCTACTTTAAGCCCGCCACGGCGTTAAATATTCTTCGCGAAACCGTTATGGGACGCGAGTTATTTGATTACGCATTTAAAACTTATTGTGAGCGCTGGGCCTTCAAGCATCCTGCGCCTGCAGACCTTTTCCGCACGATGGAAGACGCTTCTGGCGTTGACCTTGACTGGTTCTGGCGCGGATGGTTCTACACCACCGAATTCACGGACCAGAGTCTAGACAAAGTGCGCATTGCTGCAGTCCCCACCTTAGATCCCACTACCCTTGAGGCGCAACGCAAAGAGGAAGGCACCCGAGACCAGGCCCGTTTTATTGGGCAAAAGCGCAATGAAGCCACGCTCCGCCCCACCGTGGTAGAGGCCGTGCCTGCGGCCAATGACTTTTATAATAGCTATGACCGCTACGCTGTATCCAATTCAGATCGTGCGGCACTTGACCGAATGGAAGCAGGTTCAAGCGGCTATTTACATGAGCTAAGCATTTCCAACAAGGGTGGATTGATCATGCCCGTAATGGTCGCTTTCACTTTTGAAGATGGCAGTACGCATGTGGAGCGCTGGCCCGCCGAAATATGGATCAAGCACGAGGACGCCTTTACCAAAGTCGTCTACCTTCCCAAGAAAGCGGTCAAAATTGAATTGGACCCCTTTCTGGAAACCGCAGATACCGACACGTACAATAATACCTGGCCTGCGGATGTCCATGTCCACCTAGAAGCACTTCCTGAACGTTCACGCTGGGAGCAATACCGCAGCAACCCCATGCGCGACGCCCAGAAACCATAAGCCCTCATGCACCTATTTTATCGCACCTCCGTTCTACTCGCTTTGACTCTTGCCGCTTGTTCTTCACCTGAAGAAACAGAACAGGCTCCTGCCGCGCCTATCCCCCTACACAATTACGTTAAGGCAGCGTATGGCGAAACGGTGCTGCAACAGTATTTGCACATGAAGGATGCCCTGGTGTCCAGCAATGTGCAAGGCGCAAGAGACGCGGGTAAGTTGATGTACATGCATCTATCTATAGACAATCCCGCACATGTACCCATCCTCAAGCCTTTGACAGAGATTATTGAGAATGAGGATCTTGCCCTACAACGTAGTCGCTTCCTCACCCTTTCTCAAGCCATGCAAACAGCGCTAGAAGAAGGAACAGACGCCATCCTAAACAAGGGGCGAGAGCCCCTTTTTATCCAATATTGCCCCATGGCCTTTGGACATCAAGGGGGGACATGGCTTAGTGCCGAACCCCATGTTTTAAATCCCTACTATGGGGATGAGATGTTGACCTGTGGTGTGGTGCGCGACACCCTTTAAGATCTGCGGCTTACGCGCCAAATAGAACCCGGGCATCCGCTAGCCTGAAACTTATCAACGAAGCAAGAAAAACCTATCCTATGCGGGATGGGTTTTTTACTTTTACCGCATGGGCAAAATCATAGCTGTGGCCAACCAAAAAGGTGGCGTGGGTAAAACCACCACTTCTGTCAATCTGGCTTCTTCACTAGGTTTTTTGGAGCAGCGTGTATTGCTCATTGATGCTGACCCGCAGGCCAATGCCACTTCTGGACTTGGTTTTGATCTGACCGAAATCACGACCGGCACCTACCAGGTGTTGGAACACACGTGTACGGCAGCAGATGCCATTATCGCCACGGAACAACCCAACCTTTGGCTGATGCCCTCCCACATGGACTTGGTGGCTGCCGAACTTGAATTGGTAGATCGGCCCAAGAGAGAGTTTATGCTCAAAGAAGCACTCAAAACCCTGCGTCATGAGTTTGACTATATCATCATTGACTGCGCGCCTTCGTTGGGCCTTGTCACGCTCAATGCCCTTACGGCTTCCGATAGCGTGGTCGTCCCCATTCAGTGCGAGTATTTTGCGTTGGAAGGACTGGGTAAATTGCTCAATACCATTCGGAGCGTCCAGAATCTTCAAAACCCAGACCTCAACATTGAAGGCATGTTGCTGACTATGTATGATTCGCGCTTGCGTTTGAGCAATCAGGTGGTGGAAGAAGTGCGCCAGCATTTTCAGGAATTGGTCTTTACCACCATCATTGCCCGCAATGTGCGCCTGAGCGAGGCCCCGTCTTTTGGCGAACCCATCTTGGCATATGACGCTTCTTCTACAGGGGCTGACAATTATTTAAACCTCGGCCGAGAAATTTTGGCACGAAATACGCAGGCAGTAGACCTGAACTAAGTTTGTACGATGAAGAAGATGCTCGGGGCAGTTGCCCTTTCCCTATTGGCCCTACCCTTGTTTGCACAACCTATACCCGTTCAGGTAGATGGCGTTGTATCGCAGGTGGGGAAAGAAATCATCCTTTCCTCGGATATTGCCATGCAACGTGAGGCGCTGGCGCGTGAAGGCCAAACCTTGACGGATTGTGAGATGCTTCGAGAGCTTATGCTCGAAAAACTGTTAATCCACCACGCGGCAATTGACAGTGTCATCGTAGCAGAAGACGAAGTGGATGAAAACATTGACCGTCGTATTGAACAGTTGGTGGGTCAGATTGGAACAGAACAACGCCTCGAAGAGTATTACAAGAAATCCATTTTGGAAATCAAACAAGAGATGCGCCCCTTGATGAAGAATCAAATGACGGCGCAGCGCATGCAGATGACGATTACCGAAACCCTGGATGTCACACCCAAGGAAGTGGAAGATGCCGTTGCGATGATCCCGCTTGACTCCCTTCCCCTCATTGGAACCGAGGTATCATTAGCCCAAATCATTGTAGAGCCTAAAGTTAGTGCGCAAGCAAATCAAGATGCGATTGACCGACTCAACCAGTTGCGTGACCGCATTCTGGGTGGCTCATCGTTTGCCACCATGGCGATTCTTTATTCTGAAGACCCAGGAAGCAACCGCAATGGCGGCGAATACAAAGCCATCAAACGTGGCATCTTTGTCAAAGAATTTGAAGCGGTGGCATTCAATCTTCGCCCGGGCGAGGTTTCTGCCCCCTTTAAAACCGAATACGGCTATCACATTGTGCAACTGCAGACCAAGCGCGGTGAAGAATTGGATTTGCGTCACATCTTGATCAAACCCAAAGTGGAGCAAGAAGATTTAGATGCCGCCAAAAACACCTTAGACAGCCTGCGTAGCGCCATCCTGTCAGGGGCCCTCTCCTTTGAATATGTGGCAGAAAAGCATTCCACCGACGAAGAATCCAGGTTGAATGGCGGGGTTATGATGAATCCCATGACCACAGATGTCCGATGGAATGTTGAAAACTTAGACCGCGGCGTCTTTTATGCCATTGAGAAAATTGACGTGGGGCAAATTTCAGAAGCCGCCCTTGTGCGGCTGCCCGATGGCCATGAGATTTTCCGCGTTCTTCAGTTGCGCGAACGTATTGCCCCCCACCGTGCAAACCTTACCCAAGATTTCAGTTTGCTGAAGAATTATGTCCAAAATCAACGACGCCAGGCAAAGATGCTGGAATGGGTAGCAGAAAGGAAAAATGAGACCTACGTATTCATTGCCGCGAATTACAAGGATTGCCCGGTTTTGTGAGCCTTGAACCAACCGCGAGGGCATGACCTAACCTATCTTAGAGGGATGCGACGCATCCCTCTTTTTTTTGCTGGCTTCAGCATGTTTTTTATCGCCATAGCCGCCCAAGCGCAAATCCAAGTTGCGCATATTGACCCCTTGATTGGCACCGGTGGCCACGGTCACACCCATCCTGCAGCTACGGCCCCTTTTGGCATGGTCCAGTTGGGACCCGACACCCGAAAGGATGGCTGGGATGGCTGCGGCGGCTATCACTACACGGATTCCACCCTTTATGGTTTCAGCCACACGCACCTAAGCGGGACCGGCGTCAGCGATTATGCAGATATTCTCATCCGGCCCCTCACTGGGCCCGATGACCTATCCGAAACGGTGGGCTTTGACAAGGCTTCCGAAGTGGCAGAAGCCGGCTATTATGCTGTCACGCTAGACAATGGCATCGCATGTGCTTTTACGGCTGATTCACGCGTGGGGCTGCACCATTACGCGATGCCTTCGCGAGAGGATGGCATGGCCTACTTCCTTTTGGATTTAGGCTACCGAGACCGTAGCCTTCAACAAGAGATTGCCCTGACACAAGATGCCTCTGGCGCCTCCTATCTTGCCCTGCAGCGCATATCGGAGGGTTGGGCCCGGGAGCAGCATCTCTATGCCTCTTTGCATATTGAGAACCCACACGTAAAAATAATAAGTATACGAGACATTAGCCCCGGTCGCTATCTCCTTACCCTTCGTATGCCCCATCCAGAGGATCGCAAAGAACAAACGATCGTGGACCCCCATACGGTCATCTTTGCCGTGTCCCTTAGCGGCGTAGGATCTGATGGGGCAGAAAAAAATTACCAGACTTGGGCCACCCCTTTGTCCTCACGCGCGCAGGCTTGGATCAATCCATTTCTCTCGACGCGAACCCAATGCCAAAAGGCCTGGCAATCAGAACTTGATCGTGCGCAGGTTTCGGGCGGCACTGAAGCGCAGAAACGGATCTACGCTACAGCCCTCTACCACGCCTTTATTGTGCCCAACCTATGGAGCGATGTAGACGGACGGTACCGCGGCATGGACAATCGGGTGCACCAAGATGAAGAACATACACATTACACCGTTTTCTCGCTTTGGGACACCTACCGCACAGCGCACCCCCTCTACCTGATGACGCAGCCAGCGCGTGCCATGGACTTTATTCACACCATGTTAGATCACTTTGATCAAACGGGGCGTCTGCCTGTCTGGGAATTGGCAGCCAATGAAACCAACTGCATGATCGGATACCACAGCGTAAGCGTGATAGCCGATGCTATCGCCAAAGGCTACCCTGTGGATATAGATCGTGCGCTCAAAGCGATGGTGGCCACTGCAGAAGCGGATGTCTTTGGTCTCCCCACCTATAGGGAGCAGGGCTACCTAAGTATTCAAGATGCGTCTGAATCTGTCTCTAAAACCCTCGAATACGCTTACGACGATGCCTGTATTGCATGGACGGCTAAAACTGCTGGACAAGATTCTCTTGCAGATCACTTTTGGCAGCGCTCACAGGCCTGGATTTCTTTACTAGACCCTGAGACTGGATTGGCCCGCCCATGGGACAATGGCGCCTTTATGGAGCGCTATGAACCGCGTGAGGTCAACAACAATTTTACAGAAGCCAATGCCTGGCAATACAGCTTCTCGCCTATTCACGATTTGAAGCGCTGGAAAAACATGCTTATCCAAAGTGGCCATGATCTGGAGGCGCAGTTGGATGCGTTGTTTGCTGCCCCTTCTGCCACTGTCGGGCGCGACCAAGCGGATATTACCGGTTTGATCGGCCAATATGCCCATGGCAACGAACCTAGCCACCACATCGCTTGGCTGTACGCAGCTACTGCACACCCTGAGAAAGGACATGCACGGGTGCGCCAAATTTTGGAGACCATGTACAGCGACCAACCCAATGGCTATCAAGGCAATGAAGATTGTGGACAAATGTCCGCTTGGTATGTCATGAGTTCTTGGGGACTATATCCACTGGTGCCAGGAGAAGCACAGTATGCTTTGGCCGCCCCAATATGGGATGAAGTCTCTCTGCCTGCCCTTGGCCCTAAGGGGGTTTATTTTACCAGCCAAGGCAGCGGGGCCTATTTGGCGCAGCGCGCCACGGATGACCTGCGTGCAGAAAGCCCTCCTCGGTCCAGCTATCTTCCGCATGCGGATTTGATTGGACACAGCTCCTATGTGTTTTCTCGGGCTATCGCGCCTAACGATGCGGAGAATACGTGGACGCTCTATCAGAACATGCATCCTTTTGTAGATCGCCGAGATTTGGACTTAGCGCCAGCGCCGCAGATTAAGGTTCCACGTCGCTTTGAGGAAAGTACGACGGCCACCATTTTACGCGATGGCCATCAAGCTATGGAGGCCGAAACACGGTCGATTACCGAGAGCGCCATCGTCACCCTGAAGCCTAAAAACGGACACGCCAGCACCGCATACACCACCAAGAAACCCAATGACTGGTCGGTAGCCATCGTTTCTGGAACGCCAAATCCACAATACAATCCGGGGGACGCCGCGTTGATCGATGGCGTGCGTGGCGATGTAGATTGGCACAAAGGCGAATGGTTCGGGGCGCAAGGGCAAGATGTAACTATTTTGGTAAGCCCGCCGCGCCCAAAGCGCCTCAAAGCGGTAAACATCGAAGTCACCCTGCTGCACGACCAGCGCTCCTGGATCACCTACCCAAAGCGTGTTGAGATGTACTTGGTCAAAGACAATGGGGAAGAATGGTTAGCCGCTTGGTCGGATTACCCTGAGATCCAAGACATACCTGCCGAAATCATGCACTGGAAGACACGCTACCAGGCCAACGCGCCCAATTGGAAGCGACCCAAAATTGCTGGCGTTCGCTTTGTGTTCAAAAATGCGGGACAACTGCCCAGCTGGCATTTGGGCGCTGGAGGCGAAACCTTCATCTTCCTAGACGAAATCACGATACAAGAATGAAAAAGTTATGGATGGGTCTTCTGGCGGCCTGTGCAGTGAGCGCCGCCGCCCAATCCCTGCAGGATGTCAACGTATTTGTAGGCACGGAGCGCATGGGACACACCTTTCCGGGTGCCGTGGTCCCTTTTGGCATGGTGCAACTTAGCCCCGATACACGCTTGGTGCCTTATGCTATGCCCGATGGAAGCTATAATCCTGAAGTCTATGGCTATTGTGCGGGCTACCAATACGAGGATAACACCCTATTTGGTTTTAGCCACACCCATTTTAGCGGAACAGGCCACAGTGATCTAGGGGACTTTTCCTTGCTACCTGTCAAGCAAGGTCAGTCCATGCTTCCTGGTGATGGACTAGATTCAACCACAGGGTATTTTGAAACGTTTGACAAATCCAGTGAATCAGCCGAACCGGGCTACTACACGGTGGCATTGCAGCGCTCCGGTGTTCAGGCAGAATTGACGGCTAGCCTCCATGCAGGATTTCACCGCTATACCTATCCCATTGCGGATTCAGCTACCCTGCTCTTAGACATGGTTAATGGGATTTACGGATATGAGGGCAAGGTGCTATGGTCTAGCATACGTGTAGAAAATGACACGCTCATCACCGGATATCGCCATGTATCAGGCTGGGCAAGAGATCGTTATGTCTACTTTGCCGCATCGTTTAGTCGCCCCTTGGCCCATTATCGAAGCCAAAAAAATGACGAAGTGCCCTACAGGGGATTCTACCGACGCTTTCATGAAGACCGGAACTTTCCAGAGATGGCTGGACGAACCCTGCGGGCTGAATTCACCTTTGCCCCAAGTGAGGATCCTTTAGAAGTGGTCTTTGCGATCAGTGGGGTATCTACTGCTGGCGCCCTAGACAACCTGCGGGAGGAGGCTATGCCCTTTGCTCAGGCGAAGTTCCTGGCACAGCAGCAGTGGACGGATGTATTAGGAAAGATTCAAGGCGAATTCATGCACCCTGCCGATAAAACGACTTTTTACACCGCCTTGTACCACAGCCTGTTGGCACCCCATGTCTTTCAGGACGTGACGGGTCTGTATCGCGGCGTGGACGGCAATGTGCACAGGGCGGAAGGATTTACCAACCTAACGGTCTTTTCACTCTGGGATACCTACCGCGCTTTGCACCCCTGGTTCAACTTCTTTGCCCCCGCCCATAACCGAGACGCTGTTTTGTCCATGCTGGCCCATGGCGAACAGAGTGTACATCATGCCCTGCCCGTTTGGAGCCATTGGGCCAATGAAAATTGGTGTATGATTGGCTATCATGGAGTGAGCGTCTTGGCAGATGCAGAAGCAAAAGGAATGTCCGGAGTAGACTGGAATGCGGCCCTAGCTTTGGCCGTGTCCTCCTCTTCTTGGAAGGGGTATGACGGCTTGGGCGCCTATATGGACCAAGGCTATGTGCCTGAAGACGTGGTGGGCTCCTCTGTAAGCAAAACCTTAGAATACGCCTACGACGACTGGTGCGTTGCTTCATTAGCTAAGCGCCTTACCCCTTCTCATAATTGGTATACAGGGACGGGCCATCCCAATATTCGCTTGTACAAAGAGTACATGGCCCGTTCTGCGTACTATCAAAACACCTTTGACCCTAGCCTCCATTGGGCACGGCCCCGATTCAGTGATGGCCGCTTCAAAGAAGATTTTGATTTGCTCAGCACCCATAACCAAGGGTTTATTGAAGGCAATGCATGGAATTATAGTTTTTATGTCCCCCATGATGTGCCGGGCTTGATCACCGCTATGGGAGGAGAGAGCCGATTTGTTGCGCGCTTAGATTCGCTCTTTACCATGGATCTTCCAGAAGAAGCCATTGCACACACCGAAGATGTGACCCGGGACGGGATTTTGGGCAACTATGTACATGGCAATGAGCCCTCTCATCATATACCCTACCTCTATAATTGGACGGAGGATCGCGCTAAAACACAATACTGGGTGCGCAAGATTTGTTCGGATATGTATGGCCCCGAGGCCCATGGTCTATGTGGCAACGATGACGCGGGGCAAATGTCCGCCTGGTATCTCTTTAGCAGTATAGGATTTTACCCCGTTGCACCAGGCAGTCCCTACTACGAGCTGGGAAGTCCTTTGGTTAAAAAGGCAAGCATACATTTGGAAAACGGCAACACCCTCCATATTGAAGCACAAAAGCAATCGCCCAAAAACGTTTACGTCAAAGAAATTCGATGGAATGGCACGCCTGTGACCGACCATCGTCTTCCTCACTTAACCCTCATGCAAGGGGGTACACTGACCTTTGTTATGTCCCCTAGACCCGCTAAATGAAATTCTACTTCTCCTTTCTTCTGACCTTCTTAGCTTGGCATACTTCGGCACAACCGATTCCGCATCCCAGCAATGGACGCCCATTTGAAGAAGCCATTGTGCCAAGGGTCTATATCACTCTGCCTGCAGACACTTTGAACTGGATTTTTCAAAACGTGCAGAGTGACAAGGAGTGGCATGCCGAATTTGTCCATATGCACTATGGTCTGGCCGATACGGTAGAGGATGTGGGATTTCGTCTTCGTGGCAACACATCCCGAAATTCAGGCAAGAAGTCCTTCAAAATCAGCTTTAACAGCTTTCAATCCGGGGCCCGATGGGAAGGATTGAAAGACCTCAACCTCAATAGCGAACACAACGACCCAAGTATCAGCCGTGCGCGTATTGGATGGCATTTACTCAGTGACCTAGGGCTCGCGGCATCGCGTGTGAGTCCTGTGCGCCTCTATATTAACGGTGACTTCTATGGCCTTTACGCCAATGTGGAGCATATCAACGACGATTATGTAGAGCGGCGCTACGGAGGCAAAGCAGGCAACCTGTACAAATGTCTCTATCCAGCCCCCTTGACTTATATCTCGAGCAATCCAAACGACTACAAATTTGTTTCGGGCGGACGTCGCGCCTACGACCTTAAAACCAACACGACAGCAGATGATTATAGTGATTTAGCCCAATTTATTTCGGTCCTCAACCAAACCTCCACGGCAGATCTTCCTTGCGCCCTTGAGGCGATTTTTGATGTCAACGAATACCTGTACACCCTCGCGGTGGAGATTGCCATCGGACATTGGGACAACCATGCCAACAACCAAAATAACTTCTATCTCTACCATTCAAACACCGACGGGCTCATGCATTATTTGGCCTTTGATTTGGACAACACCCTTGGCGTAGACTGGTTTAACCAAGATTGGACGAGCAAGAATATTCACAATTGGGGGGCCACTAGTAATTATCCGCTTTATAGTCGATTGAGCAGCATTCCCGAATACGCCTTGCGCTTACAGCTGTTTTTAGAAGAAATCCATCAACGCATCCTGTCCAATGATTTTATGGGGCGTTCTATCCATTTTCGAGATCAGCAACTTAACTACATTGCGGAAGATGTCTATTATGGCTATGATTATGGCTATGATTCTACTGACTTCCATGAAGCTTGGCATAATGCGGCTGGAGGCCATGTCAAAAAAGGGATTCAGCCTTTCTTGGCACAAAGGGCCAGTTATTCTCAGACCCAATTTATCTCGGGCAATGCGGACCCAGTGCTTTGGCGGCCTAGGTTATTGGGCGCCAGCAATCAGGCCCCCATACATGCCACCGTGGTCGTCTTTGACGAGGCTGTCCCTAGTTCTGTTCTTTTGCAATACCGAGCATCTGGGACTACCCTATGGACCTCCGTGGATCTATACGATGATGGGCTGCATGGCGATGGGGATGCCGGGGATCGCACTTATGGGAATCAATTCAGCGTCTCGGGCATAGCGACGACGGTGGATTACCGCTTTGCTGCCCAAGATACCCAGGGCCAATTGGGCACCTGGCCCTGTACCTACAGCACCCATCTGCTCCACCCCTTCCCTGCCGTGGTCATCAATGAAGCACAGTCAGCCAATCAGAACACCCTTAACGACCAGAATGGGGATGACTCAGACTGGCTAGAGCTCTATAACCTCAGCAATACGAGCACATCGCTCTTGGGCCTCTACTTGAGTGACGATCCAACCGACCCTGACGCCTACCCTTTTACGGGAGGCAGTATGGCAGGGAACGGACATCGCCTCATCTGGGCGAGCGGGGACACCACCCTCTATGCAGACCATGCGCCCTTTAAGCTCAGTTCGGGCGGAGATTGGCTCGGCTTGTACTTTAAGGATAGCTCAGGAACCTTCCACCTTTTGGATGAAGTCCACATTCCGGCACTTGCGCCCGACTATTCCTATGGCCGCTACACGGATGGGCATCCTCAATGGGTGGTCTTTGCTGCGCACCCTACCCCTAATCAACCCAACGCAGGAAGTTTTTCTGACGTAGAAATTGACGGAGATGCGGTGCATGCCTATCCCAATCCATTTGCTGAAGGTATCTGGATAGCAAGTTCGCAGAATGAGAACACGTTGGATCTTGTGATGACCAATGCCACAGGTCAGGTTGTACATCGCTACCAAGGCCCTAGTCCTTATTATTGGTCGGGCATGCTACCCGGAATGTATTGGATTCAATTGCTAGAGGGCCACGGCGACGTGCAGCACCTTCCCGTGATTAAAATGCCCTAAGCCTCACTGCCTGCCTGTTATGAAAAAGATCCTTTCTCTTCTGCTTACCACCTTTGGACTCTTGGGTTGCCAATGCTCAGACCAGCAGGACATTCCTGAAGCGCTGCACACCACCCAAAACAACGCCAAGGGTGAGAACACATTAAGTGAAGCAGAAGTGCACGATGGCTGGCAACGGCTCTTTGATGGAAAGACTTTAAACGATTGGCATGGCTATGGTCAATCGTCCCCCGCCGCTCGTGGCAGATGGCGTGTGCAACAAGGAGAACTGCAACTGCATCCAGATGAAGGAGATGCGGCGCTTGACCTTTTGACGGATGACGAATATGCCCATTTTCATCTGCGAATCGAATGGAAAATCACGGAGAAAGGCAATAGTGGCATCCATTTTCACGTCAAAGAAGCAGCCCAGTATGCGGCTGCATGGCAAACGGGGCCCGAAATGCAGCTGCTAGACAATGGCAGCCCAGGAAATCCTGGGCATCCAGATGCCCAGGTAGCCACCCACCGCGCAGGCGCACTCTATGATTTGGTAGCGGCGTATGCGGAAAGTGCTCGTCCTCCTGGGGAATGGAACCAAACCGACATCATCGTCTTAGAGGAGGAGGTCACCTTTCTGTTGAATGGGATCACCATTGTCCAAACGGCTATGGGCGAAGAGGATTGGCAGGATCTGCTTGAGGCCTCAAAATTTGTTCAATATCCCGACTTCGGTTCCTTTGCGTCTGGATCTATCGCCCTCCAAGATCATGGGGATGGGGTATCCTTCCGAAATATCAAAATCAAACGTCTATGAGTTCATCCGCGCGCAACAGCCGTTGGACCCTAGGGCTATTCACCCTGCTCCTGTTCACTTGCCTTGGGGTATACGGCCAATCTACTACTAGCCAGCCGACTGCCCTTGAGCGTACAAGATCCACGCGCTCGTGGCAGCGGTCTGAACGCGCAGCGTTTAAAAACCCTCAGACATCCCCTTTGGATTCAGGGCACATCAAGGGATTCCGCCTGCCCTTTTTTCCTATCAACCCATCCCTTGCCCAAACAGTGCGTTGGGAACGATGTGCTGATTCCAATTGGTTTGAGATGTCTACCTCCACCGAACGCAAACCCCTCTATCGCAAATATGCCTATCTGTATTTTCAATATGAAGGTCAAACGCTTCGGCTGACCGCCTTCCAATCTCAAGCACTCCAAGAACGAGATGGCTTTGAGGATTACCTGTTTGTCCCCTTTGGCGATGAGACCAATGGCCACGAAACGTATGGGGGAGGCCGCTATGTAGAGGTAGAACGAGGGGAATGGGTATTGGACTTTAACCAGGCGTACAATCCCTATTGCGCGTATTCAGGGCGCTGGTCATGTCCGAAAGTGCCACAAGAAAATCTCTTAGACGTGCGTATTGAAGCGGGCACACGCTATAAACCCATGGCTGGGCATCTCTAACTTTTCTGCCTCCGATAGGCCGCCAGGGCTTCATAGCGCAGCCTAACCGCCCAGGCAGCATACTTACTTACAGTGAAACCCATCGCGCCATCTAAAAAGCCCAGACGCAAAACGTACTGTTTAAAGAAGCGGAAACCGGGCTTTAACCAACAGTGAACCCATGTGATGCGCCCGGTACGGCCATCATAGTCCAAGGCTTGCCATTGGGCATACCGGCGCAATTTGGCCTCCCATGCC
The DNA here is from genome assembly GCA_001438205.1 of Cryomorphaceae bacterium BACL7 MAG-120322-bin74. Classification (GTDB taxonomy): domain Bacteria; phylum Bacteroidota; class Bacteroidia; order Flavobacteriales; family Schleiferiaceae; genus TMED14. The sequence continues at coordinate 4,904 of LICG01000021.1, read as the reverse complement.
GCGATGCCCTTGTAGGTATCGTGGTTGAGTCGCCCTTGCAACTTGCCTACAGGCCCTTTGGCGATGATTTCGGCATGTACATGCTGGTCTTGATAGCGACAGGCATCGCGCTGAAACAAGCGTATCACCTTGTCCCCCTGCCAACCGCTGTAGCGCACCCGTTGGCCCAAAAAATGGTTGGCCCGGTAGATCCAAAAACCCGCTTGCTGGGGCTCAGGACCTTCTTTCATGGCCTTGAGTTCGGCGTACAGCGTGGGGCTTAGCCATTCATCGGCATCGAGCAATAAAATCCATGGATGATGGGCTTGCGGGATAGCCCAATTTTTTTGCGACGCGGAATGCACATATTCCCGCTGCACGATACGTGCGCCAAAACGCTGGGCTATCGCCAACGTCTCATCGGTGCTAAAGGAGTCGACGATCAACACCTCATCCGCCAAGTCAATGGCGGAGGCCAAACAGCGCTCCAGGCATGCTGCTTCATTAAAAGTGGGAACGAGCAAAGTCCATTTCACACTGCGAAGGTAGTGGGTACCTTTATGCCATGGAAATGCAGCCCTTCCGTCAAGTCATCACTTCTGGAGAGGCCCTTCTCAAGGACCGAGCTTCTAAGTTCTACGCCTATGCCTTTGCCTGTCCGGACTTGGCTGCTTTTGAGGCGCAGATGGCCGAATGCAAAAAGCAACATCCTACTGCGCGTCATTTTTGTTGGGCAGGTCGCTGGGGACAACCTTTGGAGGAGCGCGCCAACGATGCGGGTGAGCCCGCGCATTCCGCTGGCGCGCCCATTCTACATGCCCTTCAAAGTGCCGAAGTTTTGCAGTCATCCGCCATTGTCGTGCGCTATTTTGGTGGTACAAAGCTGGGGGTGCCCGGCCTCATTGCAGCCTACCGCGCCGCCACAGAGGAAGCCCTTGCTGTTGCCCACATCACAGAGGTATTTCCCATGATACACGTAACATGCACCCTACCCTATGAAAGGATTGGGTCTGTTGAGCTTCTACTCAGGCAAGTCCATGCCCAGATCATAGATTCAACCTATGGCACCCAATGTCACCTTACTTTTTCTCTCAAGCAATTGGACTGGGCCGAACTTCAAGCGCGTTTGAAAGCCTTTACGGATATTGACGTGGTACAAAGTATATAAAGGGGTTTAGGCTAAACGCAATACAGCAGAATCTATGGGTATAGGGTGTTCGGGGTGGGTTGATCTGCCAATACTTCCAAACAATAGTCTAACAAGCCATTTGAATGTTGTGACAAATTGCTGCTTCTGCACCTTATAAAAAAGCTAAATAGAGCATGAGTGCCCCATAAGCGAAGAAGAAGACCATATACTTATAGTCAAACTTTTCCCCAAAACGAATCCGGAACGCCGTCACATTTAATAAACTGGAAAAATTAGTCAAAATACTATGCAACACCACCCCTCCCCAACCAATACAGAGGGCGGTAAAGCCTTGGGCCATGACGCTCAGAAACGCCTGCTCGCCCATTTCACGATAGTGTATTCCTAAACGAAAGCCTCTGTGTTCTGAACGTATTTTGATTATAAAGGCCATCGACATGGTGAGTATAACCCCATATTCCGTCAATATCAAGGTATTGAACGTCCCGAGAGAATTCTGTGCCAACCCAAAGAAAGGATAATACGTCCCCCAAATAAAGCCAATGAAGAAGGGAACGATCCTTTGCGTCCAGGGCATCGCCAGCCAAGTGCTTCGGTCCTTCCAAAAAACGACCGCTTGTATCGATGCGAGAATGCATAATATCACCCATCTTGCCGGGCTAATGGCTTCATGGAGAACTAGATAGCCCAAAATAGTACCAGAAAGAAGGTGAACAGTGCCACCAAAAAACACCAATTTGGAAGGCAGATTGGCCAAACTCTTGGCGAATAATAGTAGGCCAAAGCCTCCGTACATTCCCAAAAAAAGCACAAAAATCTCTGTGCGGGACAAGACATAAAATGGCAAAACATCCCGCCCAAAAAGGATGGCTCCTGCGTTCAACAAACTCAAGGCGAATAGGGACCGAATCAATAGCAATGCGATGGGTGTTTCCTTCATTCCCTCTGAACGCCACAGGGTATTCGCGCGCATGAAGAGCAACAGGCTCACCAATTCAGCCCCTGAAGCATAAGGGACAAAATGGGCGTCTTCTGTAATGAAGGGTAGGTCGAGCGGGGACAAAAAATTCACGGTGGCAAAGATGCTCGTTTTTTTTGGGTACATTGCTTGTACCTTATTTTTTCTATTCATTAAGATGCTCCTATGAACCTTGATTTATTGCGCCGTGACCTTGAACGCAAATTTGGACGGGCCATTAGGACCAAAACAGAGGCAGTTGACCTTGAAGCGGATATTTATCGGGTAACCAAACAACTTGTCAGCTACAACACGATTCGGAGGTTTTTTGGACTTGCAACCGGCGGCGAACCACGCTTAACCGTTTTAAATATTTACGCTCAATACCTCGGGTACAAGCATTATCAAGAATACAGCGTTGGCCAAGAACGTCATCTCTTTTACACCTATTGGATGACCATAATCCAAAAAAAAACGTGGACGAACGCAGATAAAAAAGCCCTGATTGACTCCGTCATCAAAGAAGACCGTACAGCCCAATCCTCCTTGTTGGTCATCTTGCAAGAAACATTTCGCCATGCCCCTGTGCATGAGTGGCTGAATTGGATCGATCCTGAACTTTGGAGAAAAGACGATGACTATCACGGAATTAAAATGTTTTACGTCAATGCCTTAGGTCCGATTATACGCTCAAGGATTCAAAGCCAAGAAGAGGCAGAGGAATTTGTTAGCCATCCACATATTGTCCACTGGATTATTCACTTTTTTGTGGATTATAGCACCCTCGTATCCGGTTACTTTGGCTATGTGACCGCGGCCATGCACAAATATCACGGAGACGATATTTTTAATTGCGGGATGCTTAGTATGCGACATTTATTTCTCGGCAGGCCACAAGAAGGACGCGTGCATCTGAATTATATCATTGCGCAAGGGTACAATAAAAACCAGTATCCCATCCTGAATTCACGCTACTTGGCCTCCTTAGTTTTGGTCGACTGGATTGACCATGGCACCGTCAATCCTGACACGGTGGCAGCAATCAAAGCCGCTTTTATTCAGGTATTACCAGAAAAGCATTTTTTACTTGCGATAGAGGTCTTTCCCATCATGGCATTATTAGGTTTGGCACCACAGCTTGTTCAAGTAAACTATCAGAACCGTGCATTTGATGTTGAATGCCACCACTGGGGCGCCGCACTAGATCTTGATGTCAGCAGGCTAGCCCTGATGATCGCCTATGCTGACCTAGGAGAGCTGGGTAAATTTCGCCTCCTTGAGCAGGAACTTCAACCCGAACATTGGTATTTATCGTATAAAACCTATCAAGAGGCACTTTATGCTATCGCAGAGATAAAACTAGGCCGAACAGAGATTCGATATAAAGCAGCCTTAGATGCCTTTCCTGGATTATGGACCTTAGTGAAAAAAACAGAAAAGCCGAACCCATAACAGGCTCGGCTTTTGGTTTGGTGTGAGGCCTTCACTTTTTGCGCATTTTATGTTACCAAAGGACGCATCCGTGTTTCCCTAGAGGCAAGGTAGGTACATGCTATGTACCTAAGGGGTACACAAAGGGTACATATGTACATACGCCATAAAATTCATTGCATCTTAAACCGAATTCCGCGCTCTGTAGCCTGATAGACTACCAACTGCCAAGCGATGAAGGCCGCTAAGACTTGCTCCACTTTTCTGGGCTCCATTCCGGATCGTTTGATGATCTGAGCAACCGACAAGCCCTCTTCTCCTTTCAGCACATGTAGGATGGCCTGCTGCGCATCATGGAGTTTTTGTGGCTCTTTCTCGCGACGCCAATATTCCCATAGCACTCCATTGGCGCGGTAATTGGCAGCGCCTTGCCGAAAATAGGCACACCATTCCCGCGGCTTTGCCCTTCCTGCTATTTTCGTCGTTTTGCTAGCCCCTATGAGGAGCCTGGGCTTTTGCTCCAAAACCTCTTCATGTGCCTCGTGGGGCCTTTGCGCAGATGGCAGAATATCGATCACGAGGATGACCTTACCCTCGTACTGCATTCCAAAGGCGGTAAACGGCACAGGGGGCCTAGTGTGCAAATCTGCTGCCCCTTGTATCATATGGAGCTCTTCTTCACCCCGGGCACCGGCCACCACCCCATTGTCCTTGACACCAATCAACATCCTGCCGCCGTCACTGTTGGCAAACGCTACCAAGGTCTTAGCAATCTTACGCTGGCTATCCACGCGGAATTTGAATTCCAAGCATTGCCCTTCCCCTTGTGCGATTTCGCGTAGTAAATTCATGATGGCCGTTTATTCTTGCGCTTTTACCTTTGGGACATGTCCTTCTTATCCGAATTTAAAGCCTTTGCCCTAAAACGCAATGCCCTTGACTTGGCCATTGGTGTGGTGATTGGCACGTCCTTTCAAGCTATTGTCCATGCCGTGGTGAACAATCTATTCATGCCCCCTATCAAAGCCTTAAGTGGCACCTTGCCAGGGGAAACTTGGACCCTTACCCTGGGCGAAATGACCTTTGGAATTGGATTGGTGATCAATGCCGTCATTCAGTTTTTACTGGTAGCGGTCGCCATTTTCTTTTTGCTCAAAGGGCTGAATGCTTTGCACATCCAAGAAGATGAGAAGAAGCAAGAACCCATGAAGAGTGCCGATACCGCGTTGTTGGAGGAGATTCGGGATTTGCTGAAGAAGTAGAAGGGTTTAAGGGGTGAAGGGTTTAAGGGGTGAAGGGTTTAAGGGGTGAAGGGTTTAAGGGGTGAAGGGTTGAAGGGTTTAAGGGTAGAAGGGTTTTTATGCGCTGGGTGGGTGGAGTCTGGCG